>NZ_JBHYTK010000090.1:20589-27252 GCF_042749255.1 Streptomyces sp. NPDC059524
GTCGGCGCCACCCCCCCCACACACCCCCCCCCCCACTCACCCCCCCGGGGGGGGGCCCCCCCCCCCCCGGCGGGCCGCCCCCCCCCGGGGGGGGGGGGCCCCGACGTGCATGAGGCACGGGGTCAGGACGCGTGGACGACGTCCTTCTCCTCGGCGAAGTGGCAGGCGGACTCGTGGGCCGCCTGCGAGTCCGAGCCCTTGAAACGCTCGGGGATCGCGAGGAGCGGAACCTCCTCGGCGCACTTGTCCTGCGCCTTCCAGCACCGGGTGCGGAAGCGGCAGCCCGAGGGCGGGTTCGCCGGCGAGGGCACGTCACCGGTGAGGATGATGCGCTCGCGACCCTCACGGGCCTCCGGGTCCGGCACGGGCACCGCGGAGAGCAGCGCCTGCGTGTAGGGGTGCGTCGGGTGGTCGTAGATCTGCGTGTCCGTGCCGATCTCGGCCATCTTGCCGAGGTACATGACCCCGACCCGGTCCGAGATGTGCCGGACGATCGACAGGTCGTGCGCGATGAAGATGTAGGAGAGGTTGAACTCGTCCTGCAGCTTCTCCATCAGGTTGACCACCTGCGCCTGGACGGACACGTCCAGGGCCGACACCGGCTCGTCGCAGATGATGATCTCCGGGTTGAGCGCGAGGCCGCGGGCGATGCCGATGCGCTGGCGCTGACCGCCGGAGAACTGGTGCGGGTACCGGTTGATGTACTCCGGGTTGAGACCCACGACGTCGAGCAGGTCCTGGACCTTGCGGCGCCGGTCGCCCTTGGGGGCCACCTCGGGGTGGATCTCGAAGGTCTCCCCGATGATGTCGCCGACCGTCATACGCGGGTTGAGCGACGTGTACGGGTCCTGGAACACCATCTGGATGTTGCGGCGGACGGCCTTCAGGGCACGGCCGGACAGCTTGGTGATGTCCTGGCCCTTGTAGAAGACCTCGCCCGCGGTCGCCTTCTCCAGGCTCATCAGGAGCTTGGCGACGGTCGACTTGCCACAGCCGGACTCGCCGACGATGCCCAGGGTCTCGCCCTGGTACAGGTCGAAGGAGACCCCGTCGACGGCCTTGACCGCGCCGATCTGCTTCTTGAAGAGGATGCCCTGGGTCAGCGGGAAGTGCTTCTTCAGGTTGCGGACCTGGAGGATCGGCTCACCGCGCTCGATCGTCTTGTCGAGCGCGGCGACGGCCGCGTCCTCGCCGGTCGCCTTGACGACGTCGACGTCCGAGACGTTCGGGGTGGCGTCCACGGCCTCGTCCTTCTTGCCGAGCTCAGCCATGGATCGTCTCCTTCCAGAAGTGGCAGGCGCTGCGCCGGCCGGGCAGCGCGCCGCCGTCCTGCTCCGTCACCTCGACGAGCGCCGGGACGTCGGTGCGGCAGATGTCCTGCGCCTTCGGGCACCGCGGGTTGAACGCGCAACCGGGCGGCGTCTTCAGGAGGTTGGGCGGCAGACCCTGGATCGCGTAGAGCTCCTGGCCCTTCTGGTCCAGGCGCGGGATCGAGTCGAGCAGACCGCGCGTGTACGGGTGCGCGGGCCGCTTGTAGATCTCGTGGACCGGCGCCTGCTCGACGATCCGGCCCGCGTACATCACGGCGATCTTGTCGGCGACGTCGGCGACGACACCCAGGTCGTGCGTGATGAGGATGAGGCCCATGTTGTACTCGCGCTGCAGCTCCGCGAGCAGGTCCATGACCTGGGCCTGGACCGTCACGTCGAGGGCCGTGGTCGGCTCGTCGGCGATGATCAGGTCCGGCTCCAGGGCGAGCGCCATCGCGATCATGATGCGCTGGCGCATACCGCCGGAGAACTGGTGCGGGTAGTCGTTGACGCGGGCCGCCGCGGCCGGGATCTTCACCCGGTCCATCAGCTCGATGGCCTTCGCCTTGGCCTCCTTCTTGCTGAGGCCCTGGTGCACCCGGAACATCTCGGCGAGCTGGTAGCCCACGGTCAGCACGGGGTTGAGGGAGGACAGCGCGTCCTGGAAGATCATGGCGATCTTCGCGCCGCGCAGCTTGCGCCGCTCGTCCGGCGCCATCTTCAGCATGTCCTGGCCGCGGTAGAGGATCTCGCCCTGCGGGATCTTGCCGGGCGGCATGTCGAGGATGCCCATGATCGCCTGGGCGGTGACGGACTTGCCGGAGCCGGACTCGCCGAGCACGGCCAGCGTCTCGCCGGAGCTGACGCTGTAGTTGACGCCGTTCACCGCGCGGACGACGCCGTCACGGGTGTGGAACTCGACGTGCAGGTCGCGGACTTCGAGCAGGGGCCCGTCGTCGTCGGACCGCGGGGCCGGAACCAGCGCGGGGTTGTCGATGATGGTCATGTACGCCTCCCTCAGCGCATCTTCGGGTCGAGGGCGTTGCGCACCGCTTCGCCGAGCATGATGAACGACAGGACGGCGATGCTGAGCATGATCGACGGGAACAGGATGATGTGCTGCGCCACGCGGATCGAGTTGCCGCCCGCGGAGATGTCGGCACCCCACGAGACACCGCTGGTGAGGCCGAGTCCGAGGAAGGACAGGGTGGCCTCGGCCGCGATGTAGACACCGAGCGAGATCGTGGCGACCACGATCACCGGCGCGATGGCGTTCGGCAGGATGTGCTTGAACAGGATGCGGTTGGTCCCGGCGCCGAGGGCGCGGGCCGCCTGCACGTAGTCCGCCTGCTTGACCGTGATGACCGAGCCGCGCATGACGCGCGCCGTCTGCGTCCAGCCGAGGAAGGCGAGGGCGGCGATGACGACGGGGATGCTGCGGTCCGAGAAGGCGTTGAGCATGACCATCGCGCCCAGCAGGAACGGGATGCCCATGAACATGTCGGTGACGCGGGAGAGGATCGCGTCCAGCCAGCCGCCGAAGTAGCCGGCGAGCATGCCGATCAGACCACCGAAGAGGGTGACCACGAGCGTGGTGCCGAGGCCGACCATGACCGAGGCACGGGTGCCGTAGATCATGCGCGAGTAGACGCTCTGGCCCTGCGCGTCGTAGCCGAGCCAGCCGTCGGAGAAGACCTTCCCCAGCTCGGGCTTGCCGAGGTAGTGGTTGGCCAGGTCGCGGTCGGTCGGGTCGATGCCCGTGAACAGGCCGGGGAACGCCGAGATCACCAGGAGCAGCAGGATCAGCAGCGCCGAGACGATGAAGATCCAGTTGGAGCGGAGGTCGCGCCAGGCGTCGCTCCACAGGCTGCGGGCCTTCTCGGCCTTCACCTTGACCGTGGGCTCGGGCAGTTGACCGCCGGCGGCGGCTGCGGCGGGGGCTTCCGCGGACTTGGTCAGATCAGACATAGCGAATCCTCGGGTCCAGGACCGCGTAGAGCAGGTCGACGATCAGGCTGGTGACGAGGTAGACGAGAACCAGGATGGTCACCAGTCCGACCAGCGTGGTTCCCTCCCGGCGCGACAGGGCTTCGTAGATCGTGCCGCCGACGCCGTGGATGTTGAACAGGCCCTCGGTCACGACGGCGCCGCCCATCAGGGCGCCGAGGTCGGTGCCGAGGAAGGTGACGACGGGGATCAGCGAGTTGCGCAGCAGGTGGACGCCGATGATGCGCTGCTTGGGCAGGCCCTTGGCCACCGCGGTGCGCATGTAGTCGGAGCGGAGGTTCTCCGCGACCGACGTACGGGTCAGTCGGGCCACGTACGCGAGCGAGGCCGCCGCCAGCACGATGGCCGGCATCAGCAACTCGCTGTAGTTCTGGTCGTTGTTGACGTTCGGCTGCATCCAGCCCAGCTGGAAGGCGAAGACCGTCTTGAAGATGAACCCGAGCACGAACACGGGGACCGAGATCAGCAGCAGCGTCAGGAACAGCACGCCGGTGTCGGCCAGCTTGCCGGCCCGCATGCCGGCGACGACGCCGAGCAGGATGCCGAGAACCGCTTCGATCGCGAAGGCGAGGGACGCCAGCCGGATGGTGACCGGGAACGCGTCGCCGAGGACGTCGGTCACCGGGCGCCCCGAGGCGATCTGGGTGCCGAAGTCGAAGTGCAGGATCATGTCCCGCATGTAGTGCCAGTACTGGACCAGCACGGGCTGGTCGAGCCCGTACTCATGGCGCAGCTGCGCAATGATCTGCGGGCTGCTCGCCTTGTCGCCGAAGAGACCCCGGACGGGGTCGCCGGGCAGGGCGTACACCATGAGAAAGATAAGCAGAGTCGTCCCGATGAACACCGGGATCATCTGGAGCAGTCGTCGTGCGACATAGCGCCCCATCATGCCTCCATGTCAATCGCAGCAAGGGGCCCTTTTCGCCGTACGCACGTCCGCGCGCCCGAAAGAGCGCGGTACATACAGTGAAAAGGGCCCCCCGGCCAGTTTTTCGGCCCGCACGTACCCGCTGCCCCCGGGTGCGGCCGGGGAGCAGCGGACACGAACGCTGTCGTCAGCGGTTACTACTTGTGGACCTGGACGCCGTCCAGGATCGGGTCGCCGTCCTGCGCGTACTTGACGCCGGAGACCCGCTCCGAGTAGCCCGCGTTGACCTTGTAGTACCAGAGCGGGATGGTCGGCATGTAGTTGACCAGCTGCTTCTCGACGTCCTGGTACTTCTTCTCCGACTCCTCCAGCGTCTTGGCGCTGTCGGCGTCGGCGATCATCTCGTCGACCTTCTTGTTGGAGAAGCCACCCTGGTTACCGTCCGACTTGGTGCCGAACAGGTCGCGGATGAAGTTGGCGTTGAAGGGGTAGTCGAGCACCCAGCCGGAGCGGTACATCGACTTGACTTCCTTGGCGTCACGCGCGTTGGTGTCCGCCTGGAAGTCGGCCTTCGAGTCGCCCACGCAGGTCACGTTGACGGCCTTCTTGATGGAGCCGCAGACGGCGTCCACCCACTCCTTGTGACCACCGTCCGCGTTGAACTGGATGGAGATCTTGTTGCCCGGGACGCCGCCGCCCTCTTCGATGAGCTTCTTGGCCTTGGCCGGGTCGTACTTGGTGACGTCGCCCGCGGCGTTCGGCTGGTAGCCGAGGACGCCCTTGGCGACCCAGCCCGTGGCCGGCTCACGCGTGCCCTGGAGCACGGTCTTCGTGATGGTGTCACGGTCGATCGCCATGGACAGACCCTGGATGACCTTGGGGTCGATGTCCTTCCACTGCTTCGTGTAGTACGCCACGGCAATGGTCTGGATGGCGGAGTAGGACTGGTCGACCGCGCGGTCACCCAGGTCCTGCTTGTAGACCGGCAGGTCCTTCGGGGCGAGCTGACGCAGGACGTCGACGTTGCCCGACTTCAGGTCCTCGTAGGCGGTCTCCAGGTTGGTGTAGTTCTTGAACGTCACACCACCGTTCTTCGCCTTGTTGGGGCCCTGGTACCCGTCGAAGCGGGAGACCTTGATCTCCTTCTTGTGCTGCCAGGAGACGAACTTGTACGGGCCGTTGCCGACCGGCTTCTGACCGGCGGCCGTCGGGTCCTTGAAGAAGGACTCGGGCAGCGGCGAGAAGACCTCGTAGCCCAGCTTGTACACGAAGTACGGGATCGGCTTCGAGAGCTCGATGGTGAAGGTGTTCTCGTCGACGACCTTCAGACCGGACATCTTGTCGGTCTTCGCCTTGCCCTTGGCCGGCGCGACGTCGTCGTAGCCCTTGATGTCCGAGAACCAGAAGCTGTTGGTCTGCTTGTTCGCCGGGTTGGCGCCCCAGTTCCAGGCCTTGACGTACGACTCGGCGGTGACCGGGGTGTTGTCGTGGAACTTCCAGCCCGGCTTCAGCTTGACCGTGAAGGTCTTGTTGTCCGTGGTGTCGACCGACTGGGCGTTCACCATGGTGATGTTGCCCTTGGCGTCGTAGTCCACGAGCTGCGAGAACAGCGTGGACAGCACGATGCTGCCGTTGGACTCCATGGTGTTGGCGGGCTGCAGGGGGTTCTGCGGCTCACCCACCTCGACGGAGAACGTGCCGTTCGGGTCGACGGCGGCCTTGTCGTCCTTGCCGCTGTCGCTGTTGCCGCCTCCGCACGCGGTCGCGGCCAGAGCGATGATCGCCGCGCCCGCCACCCACTTGGCGCTCTTGGCACCACGCATGGGGTTCCTCCTCATGAGTCCACTTGTTCACTGCGAGAGAGGGCGCATCCACCCCGGTTCGGCACCCCTGCCGCCCCGGCGCTTCAAAGCGCCCCAGTGTGCTCGTGAGTCGGCGCTCCCCACTGCGCGTGACCCATTGACCCGAGCTCTACGGCGTCAACTATTAGCCATGGAGTGTCGGTCACCAACACCCATTTGGTCTCGGTTCGATCACACCTGCTGCGTACTTCTCCCAAAATCCGGACAAACCGATCCGCACTAGAGGGTCACGAAACGGACGCGTTACATATCTATCGGTCAGCAGTGTCCGGATACCGAACGGAACGGAAGAGAAAACGAGTTGCGCGGTCGCACCTCGGCGCTCACTCTTGGTATGAGGTGCGCCTCCAGCCGGGAACCCGGCGGCGTGCGCGCCGCGGGACCAGAGGGTCTACGCGCGACACGCTCTCGCAGCGTAGCGGCCCCCGACTCCCGAGTACACCGGCCGGTACCCCAAGGGGCGGCAAACCTGCTCACGGCCGCCCACGGACGCGCGAAGGGCCCGGCACCCCCCCCGGGGGGCGGGGCCATGGGGCCGCAACGTGCCGTGCGTCACCGGGGCGTGGGGCCCGCGGCCGTGCGGGCGCGCCGCGTGTGGGGTGTGTCTTATAAACAA
>NZ_JBHYTK010000090.1:27262-32186 GCF_042749255.1 Streptomyces sp. NPDC059524
GGTCCTGCCCCCCGTGGCTCCCACACCCCACACCCCCCCCCCCCCGTCTCTCTCTCCGCCCCCCCACCCCCGGGGGGGGCGGGCCCCATCGGCCGTCAACTGGCCTGGCGTCAGCTGTGCTTGGCGCGCGAGGCCGTGCGGCCGCGCTCCTTCTGGTCCAGGACGACCTTGCGGATGCGGACGGCCTCCGGGGTCACCTCGACGCACTCGTCGTCACGGCAGAACTCCAGGGACTGCTCCAGGGAGAGCTTCCGCGGCGGGACGATCGCCTCGAAGGAGTCGGCGGAGGAGGAGCGCATGTTGGTGAGCTTCTTCTCCTTGGTGATGTTCACGTCCATGTCGTCGGAGCGCGAGTTCTCGCCGACGATCATGCCCTCGTACACCTCGGTGCCGGGGTCGGTGAACAGCACGCCGCGCTCCTGGAGGTTCGTCATCGCGAACGCGGTGACGGCACCGGCGCGGTCGGCGACCAGCGAACCGTTGTTACGGGTCTGCAGGGTGCCGAACCACGGCTCGTGGCCCTCGTGGATGGAGTGCGCGATACCCGTACCGCGGGTGTTCGTCAGGAACTCGGTGCGGAAGCCGATGAGGCCACGCGACGGGACGACGAACTCCATGCGGACCCAGCCGGAGCCGTGGTTCGACATGTTGTCCATGCGGCCCTTGCGGACACCCATGAGCTGCGTGACCGCACCCATGTGCTCCTCGGGGACGTCGACGGTCAGGCGCTCGACCGGCTCGTGCGTCTTGCCGTCGACCTCGCGGGTGACGACCTGCGGCTTGCCGATGGTGAGCTCGAAGCCCTCGCGGCGCATCTGCTCGACCAGGATGGCGAGCGCGAGCTCACCGCGGCCCTGGACCTCCCAGGCGTCGGGACGCTCGGTGTCGAGGACACGCAGCGACACGTTACCGATCAGCTCGCGGTCGAGACGGTCCTTGACCTGGCGCGCGGTGACCTTGCGGTCCTTGACCGCGGACTTGGCCTGGGCGCCCTTGCCGGTGCCGCCACGGCCGACCAGCGGCGAGGTGTTCGTACCGATGACCATGGAGATGGCCGGCTCGTCCACCGTGATGAGCGGCAGCGCGACCGGGTTCTCCGGGTCGGCGAGGGTCTCACCGATCATGATGTCGGGGATACCGGCGACGGCGCAGATGTCACCGGGGCCGGCGACCTCGGCGGGCTTGCGGGTGAGCGCCTCGGTCATCATCAGCTCGGTGATGCGGACGTTCGAGACCGAACCGTCGCGCTTCATCCAGGCCACGGTCTGGCCCTTGCGCAGCTCGCCCTGCTCGACACGGAGCAGCGCGATGCGGCCCAGGAAGTTGTCGGCGTCGAGGTTGGTGACGTGGGCCTGGAGCGGGGCGGCCTCGTCGTACTCGGGAGCCGGGACGTGCTCGAGGATCGTCGAGAAGAACGGCTCCAGGTTGGTGGAGTCCGCCGGGACCGTGCCGTTCTCCGGCTTGGTCAGCGACGCGATGCCGTCACGGCCGCACGCGTAGACGATCGGGAACTCGATCTGGTCCTCGTCGGCGTCCAGGTCGAGGAAGAGGTCGTACGTCTCGTTGACGACCTCGTCGATCCGGGAGTCCGGACGGTCCGTCTTGTTGATGCACAGGATGACGGGCAGCCGCTGCTGCAGCGCCTTGCGCAGCACGAAGCGGGTCTGCGGGAGGGGACCCTCGGAGGCGTCCACGAGCAGGACCACCGCGTCGACCATCGACAGACCGCGCTCGACCTCGCCACCGAAGTCGGCGTGGCCCGGGGTGTCGATGATGTTGATCGTGATGACGTCGCCGCCATCCTTCGGGTGGTACTTGACCGCCGTGTTCTTGGCGAGGATCGTGATGCCCTTCTCACGCTCCAGGTCGTTCGAGTCCATCATGCGGTCGTCGAGGGACTCTGCGGCGTGCGCGGCGAACGAGCCGGCCTGCTTGAGCATGGCGTCGACGATGGTCGTCTTGCCGTGGTCGACGTGGGCGACGATGGCGACGTTACGGATGTCGTGGCGCGTGGCCATATTGCGGCGTACTCCCGGAGTGAGTGGACGGCTGCGCGTACATCAGTGATACGCGCGCCCTGCCGGGCTGGACACGCCACGGCCTCACCCCATGGTACGGGGCTTGACGGGTTGAGGCTCTTCGGGGCTCTTCGCGCAGGTGGGGACGCAGATGGGGGTGAGCCCCGAGGTGGGGGGAATCCGCAGGTCAATGGGTGTGAACCAGCTTGCCCGCCGGGTGGTCCGGCGGGCAAGAGACTTGAGCTGGATCTGATCTGAGAATCTGTTCAGCGGTCCTTCGGGTCCGGCGCGACGCGCTTCACACCGGGCTTGAGGTAGCCGATGTTCTCGTAGTCCGGCTCCTGGAAGCCGAAGGCGCCGGCGTTCACCAGGTCCTTGCGGGCCGCCACCAGCTCGGGGCGCTGGTAGAGGGGAATCGATCCTGCGGCGGCCCAGATCCGGGCGTCCGCCTGCTTGACCAGCGAGCGCTCCTCGTCCTGGTCGAGCTCGCCGATGGCCTGGTCGAAGAGCTGGTCGATGTGGTCGGTGCCGACCCGGGTGTAGTTCTGCTCGACGGTCAGCGAGCCGTCGGCGGCCGGGACGGGCTTGGCGTAGATCGGGCGGGCGTCGGTGGCCGGGTAGGCCGAGGCGGGCCACGAGTACAGGGCGAGGTCGTACTGGCCGGACGCGATGTGGTCCTTGAAGTAGCTCTCGTCGGCGACCTTCGTGATGTCGGTGCGCACGCCGATCTTCTCCAGCATCTGCGTGATCCGGTCGGCGACCGAGCGCAGCTGCTCCGAACCGGCGCCCGCGGGGACCACGAAGCGCAGGGTCAGCGGCTTGCCGTCCTTGGCGAGCGGGCCGGCGGCGGCACGGGCGGGGGCGGCCGTGCCCTTGGGGGCGTAGGCGCCGGGGGCGCCGCCCTGCTGGGCGTCGTACCGCTTGGCGTCGTTCTTCATCCCGTCGGAGTGCTTGTTCTTCTCCTGGTCGGCGACGCGGACCTTCACCGCGTCGGCCTGGTGGAGGAGGGCGGCGTACTGGGCGGAGGTGTCGGCGGCGGCGCCCAGCAGTGGGGTGGAGGCCGCGGTGTCACCCGGCTTCCCGTCGTCGCCGGACTTCTGGTCGTCCTCCCCGACGATGTACGTGCCGTCGTCGGCGTCCTCCGACTCCTTGCTCCCCTTGCTCTCCTTGCTCGCCTTCTTGTCGTCCTTGGAGTCCTTGGAGTCCTTGGACGAGTCGTCGGCGTTGCCGCCGGCCGTCTTCGGGTGGTCCTTCTTCTCCTCGTCGACGGCGCCGCCGGGCACCCAGCCCGCCTCGGCGAGCAGCGCCCGCGCCTCGGCCGTGTCCTGCTTGCCCAGCGCGTCGCTGTTGTCGGCGTAGGCGTCCTGGCCGGCGAGGGCCAGGTGGTTGTCGACCGTGCTGACCGGCAGGCCGAGCGGCTTGAGGACGGACTCGGCGAGCTTGGTGCGGTCGATGGCGCGGGCCACGGCCCGCCGGACCCGCTCGTCGGCGAGCGGCCCGGAGGAACCGTTGAGCGCCAGCTGCGTGTACGCGGGCTCCAGGGACTTGCGGAGCCGGAAGCCGTGCAGCTCCGCCTGCTCGGCCGTGTACTTCTTGATCGCCTTGCGGGTCTTCGCGCGGGCCGTGGTCTCCTCCTCGGCCGCCTCCTCGTCGTCCGCGCCGTGCGCGATCGCCCAGGAGCGGGTCGCCTGCGCCGGGGTCAGCGCGGCGCCGGGGCCGTGGGCGAGGGGGCCCGAGGAGCCCTGGTCGCGGGCCGCGTACGCGATGCGGTCGGCGCCGCCCGGGTCGACGTCGGCCAGGTCGAGCTTTCCGGCGGCCAGCGCGGCGGGGCGCTCCGCGCGGGGCACCGCCGCGAGGACCAGCTTGTCGAGCTTGGGCTGGCTGCCCCACCAGCGCGGATTGCGCTTGAGGGTGATCTTCTTGGCGTCGCGGTCGATCTCGTCGAGGGCGAACGGGCCCGCCGTGACCTTGAGCTTGCGCCGGGCGCCCTCGTTGAAGCTGTCCGGCGTCCCCATGACGTCCTTGGGGTACAGCGGCGAGAACAGGGCGCGCCAGTCGGCGTACGGCTTGGCGAAGGTGACCCGCACCTCGAGGTCGTTCGCGCCGCGCTCGATCTTCTCGATGCGGTCGTAGCCGGCGTTGTGGGCCGTCCAGTACGCGGAGTCCTTGCCGGACAGGGCGCGCCACTGGGCGGCGAAGTCGGCGGCGCCGATCTCGCGGCCGTCGCTCCAGACGGCCTGCTGGTTCAGCTTGTACAGCACGACCTGCTTCGGCTCGGTCTTGATGACCTCCGCCTTCTCCAGGTAGTCGGCGTCGCGGGCGGGGCGGCCCTGGGCGTCGATGCGGAACATCGACGGCAGCAGGGCGCCGGTGAGGCGGGCGGTGCTCGCGTCGGCGTCCGCCTGGAAGGTGTTCAGGGTCTGCGGCAGGGCGTCGATGGCCCAGCGCAGGGTGCCGCCGTCCTTGATCTGCTCGCGGGCGGCCGGGGCGATGTCCTGCCCGGCGGCGGGCTTGCCCGCCTCGTCGTCGGAGCCGCACCCCGCGAGGGCGGTCACGGCGAGGGCACCGCTCACGAGGAACGCGGCCGATCGGGCGGCTGCGCCTGGGCGCCTTGGGGCGGGTCGCATCACGGGTACCTCCGGGGACGGCCGGTTTGATCACGTTTGGCGGAGTATGGAGCTGATCACATCTATCGCCACAGGGAACCGGGGCGAGCGCTTGGCCGGTCGGCGACACGGCGGCCCCTGTCCCGTTTCCCACTCGTGCGGCCCAATTGGCGAGTCTTCGGCTCTCCGTCCGGTGGGGGCTGGTCGCGCAGTTCCCCGCGCCCCTGAAATGCAGACGCTTCGCGTCGCATTTCCCCGATGGGCGAGCGCCCGATGGAGATGGCGCACGAAGTGCGCATC
>NZ_JBHYTK010000091.1:0-32056 GCF_042749255.1 Streptomyces sp. NPDC059524
GCACCCGCACCCGCACCCGCACCCGCACCCGCACCCGCACCCGCACCCGCACCCGCACCCGCACCCGCACCCGCACCCGCACCCGCACCCGCACCCGCACCGGCACATGCTCCGACCGGCGGAGATCGCAGCGGGCCCCGGCAGGCAACCGGCCTCACGGGACGATGAGGACCTTGCCCCGGATCAGGCCGGCCTGGCTGAGGCGGTGGACGTCGGAGAGGTCGGTCAGCGGGCGCGATGAACTGACATCGACGCTGACCGTGCCCGCGTCGACGAGATCCACCAGCGCACCCAGGTCCGCGACATCGTTGCGCGCGACCATGTGCACCGCGCTCACCCCGGCGTCGGCGGACGACTGGACCGGAGTGGCGATCGACACGATCCGCCCGCCCTGCCGGACCAGAGGAACCAGAGCCGCGGCGTCCCGCGGGCTCAGCGGCACCAGGTTGAGCAGCAGGTCCACCGGGCCGTCGAGTGCGGCGCCCACCGGCCGAACGGTGTAGTCGATGACCTGGTCCGCCCCCTGCCGCAGGACCGCCTCGGTACTGCGCGGACCGGCCGTGGCGATCACCTCAGCGCCCGTGTACTTGGCGAGCTGCGTGACGAAGCCTCCTACGCCGCCACCCGCACCGTTCACCAGCACCCGCAGGCCGGGGGTGATCTTTCCGTGCTCGAAGACCGCCTGCCATGCCGTCAGGCCCGCGACCGGAAGCGCCGCGGCGTGAGCGAGCGGGATGGACTGTGGTGCCGCCGTCAGTACGGCGGCGGGCGCCCGGACGTACTCGGCGGCCGCACCGTCGCCGTCGAGCCGCCCGACGACGCGGTCGCCCACGGCGAACCCCTCGACAGCCGGGCCGATCTCCACCACGGTGCCGGCGACGTCCCAGCCGAGCGTGTAAGGCAGGTCCACGGGGAGGAACCCTTGGAGCAGTCCGCCGCGCAAGGCGGCCTCGGTGGGATTGAACGAGTTGGCGGCGACGCGGATGAGCACTTCACCCAAGCCGGGGCGCGGGCAGGGGACTTCGTCGTAGCGGATCACGGAAGCATCGCCGAACTCATGGATGCGTGCGGCCTTCATCGTCGTCATGGTCATCGTCATGCAGTGAACGTACGACCGCCGACGAGGACGATCCATGCGTGAGGATTCCCCATTCATACGCGATCGTCTCGCACGCCTTCTATGCTCGGGCCATGGACGTACTGAGCGACGTGGTCGCGGTGACGCGCACCGGACGACCCCGTTCGGCGCACGTGCGATGGCACGCCCCGTGGGGGCAGGAATTCTCCTCCGTACCCGGGTCGGCGGGCTTCCAGGTGGTCCTGGAGGGCTCCTGCTGGCTCCTTCCCACCGATGCGGAACCCGTCCGCCTGGGCACAGGAGACGTGGTGTTCCTGCCGCACGGCAAAGGCCACATCCTGGCCGACAGCCCCCAGCCCCCGGTGACGGCACCGGCCTGCCGCCCCGACGACCCGGAGCCGTACGACGCCTACGCATCCGACCGCGTCGACAGGAGCGGCGACGGCGGCCCGGCCACCGTACTGCTCTGCGGGGCCTACCAACTCGATCCGTCCCGCACCCACCCACTGCTCCTGTCCCTCCCGGACCTCATCCACCTGCCCGCGCACCCTGGCCGCCGCACCGAACTGAGCGCGGCAGTGCAACTGCTCGCCGCGGAACTGGAGACCCCGAGCCTGGGCACGGACGCGGCCGTCCCCGCCCTCCTGGACGCACTGCTGCTCTACATCCTGCGCATCTGGTTCGACGAACAGCCCCACAGGGAGGACCACCTCACCGGATGGGCCGCCGCACTGAACGACCCGCCGGTCACCGCCGCCCTCCACGCCATCCACCGCGACCCCGCCGCCCCATGGACCGTGGCGAAACTCGCCGCCGAAGCCGGCCTCTCACGCGCCCCCTTCGCCAAGCGCTTCGCCCACCTGGTGGGCCAGCCACCCCTGGCCTACCTGACCTGGTGGCGGATGACCACAGCAGCACGACTGCTCCGCACATCAAACGCACCACTGAGAACGGTCGCCGCCCAAGTGGGCTACACATCCGAATTCGCCTTCGCCAACGCATTCAAACGCACGCACGAAACCCCGCCCGGGACCTACCGGCGCAAGGCCAGATAGAGGGTCAGCCGACCAGCGCGTCCTCCAGCTGAGCCCGCTCCACCTCGCTCAGCTCCAGCTCAGCCGCATCGGCAGAGTCCTGGATCGAAGCCGGTCTGCTGGCACCCGGCACAGGGATCACCGCCGGCGAGCGGGCCAGCAGCCAGGCCAGAGCGACCTGTTGCGGACTGACATCGCGCTCGTCCGCGATGCGATGGAAGGGCGTGCCCGCAGAAGGCGGCCCGGACGGCCCGTCGAGAGAACTGCGCGAGATGCCGCCCAACGGACTCCAGGGCAGGAAGGCCAGCCCCAGCTCCGCACTCAGCCGCAGCTCGGCCTCACTGTCGCGCACAGCGGGCGAGTACTGATTCTGTACGGACACGAGCGCGTCCCCGAGGATCGAATACGCCTCGCGGATCTGGCCGGTCGTGACATTGGAGATCCCGGCGGCACGGATCGTTCCGGCGTCGTACAACTCCCGCAGCGCGCCCACGGACTCCGCCCAGGGCACGGCCGGATCCGGCTTGTGCAACTGGTACAGGCCGATGGCGTCGACACCCAGACGCTTCAGCGAATCCTCGGCAGCGCGCTTCAGATGCGCAGGGCTGGCGGTGACGGTCCAACTGCCGTCACCGGGCCGCCCACGACCACCCTTCGTGGCAACGAGAACCCGCGACGTGTCCCCACCGTACGAGGCCAGGGCGCGGGCGACGAGGAGTTCGTTGTGCCCCCTCTCGTCGGCGTGCCAGTGATAGCTGTCGGCGGTGTCGATGAGCGTGACCCCGGCATCCAGCGCGGCGTGAATGGTCGCAGTCGCCCGCGCCTCGTCCGGCCGGTGTTCGATGGACAGCGGCATGGCGCCCAGCCCCACGGCGCTGACAGAGGTGCTTCCGATCGTGCGGTACCGCATGGTCTGTCCGTTCCGTTCCTCAGGCGTGGGCGCCGGATGCGTCGAGGGCTTCGGCGACGGCGCCGGGAAGCCAGTCAGTGATGTGGGAGAAGCGGAAGCCGAGGGCCTTCGCACGGGCGTTGCTCATGGCGTAATGCCGGTCGAACGAGAACGGCGACGCCGACTCACCCGCGCCGACGCTCCGATACACGGCCTCCCGACCACTCTGCGCAGCGATCACAGCCCCCAGCCCATAGACATCGAGCGGCCCGTCGGAACAGGCATTGACCGCACCGGTGGCATAAGTGCCGGCAGCCGCCCACACCAGCAGATCCGCCAACTCCTCGTAATGAATGAAGACCGTGGGCAGCGCCTCGGCATGCACCACAATCTCCGTGCCCCGGGTGACGTGCCCGACGTAGTGCGCCAGCCGGCCGGTGAACTCCTCGGCACCCCCACCCAGCACGTGCGCGCTGCGCACAGCGACGAAGCCGAACCCGTGCTGCCGGGTGAAGACGGCCTCCGCCTGACGCTTGCCCTCGGCGTAGTGCGCCTCGAGGTACGCCGCGTCGTGCCAGGGCAGGTCCAAGCGCACCGGCCACGAGGCAGGATCCACGATCTCCTCCCGCACCGACGTGCCGCGCGGGACGGCAGGCAAGTCGGCGGTCGCCGGATCGTAGACCTCGATGGTGGACGTCATGACATAACGCCGCGTACGACCACCGAAAACCCGGGCGGCGATGGCGGCCTGCACGGGGGTGTAGCAGACCTGATCGACGACCACGTCGAACGTACGGGAGCCGAGCGCGCCGACCAGGGCGGCCTCGTCGTCACGGTCCACGACGAGGTGCTCGACACCGGGCGGCGGCGGGACCGAACCGCGGTTGATCACCGTCACCTGATGACCGGCCGCCTGCAGGCGCTTCACCAGGAGCTTGCCGAAGTACCGGCTTCCGCCGATCACACAGATCCTTTGCATGCACCCATCCTGGCCACCTACCGTCAACACTAGAAGTGGCCACTCACTGGATGCGTATTAAGGAAAACTGTTGATCGATGTGCAGCGCCTACGCGTCCTGCGGACCGTCGCGGAACACGGCAGCTTCAACCAGGCCGCAGCCGCCCTCCACCTCACCCCCTCAGCCGTGTCCCAGCACATCGCCGCACTCGAACGCAGCCTCGGCACCCAGGTCGTGGCACGCAGCACCCGCGGCGTCACCCTCACCCCGGCCGGCCGCATCATGGTCGGCGCCGCCGAGTCGGTCGCCGCAGAACTCGCCCACGCCCAACAGCAGGTCGACCGACTCGGCCACGGACGCACCCAACTCACCATCGCCACCTTCACCAGCGGCGGCAGACTCCTCCTGCCCGGCGCCCTCACCCACCTCACCGCCACCCACCCCGACACCGTCGTCCACGTCAAAGAAGCCGAACCCGAAGACAGCCTCCCGCTCGTCCGCCAGGGAGCCGTCGACCTCGCCCTCGCCTACCACTTCGACGGCCCGCTCCCCGGCCGACCAGGCCAAAGCCCCACCCTGGAATGGACACCACTCATGGACGACCCCCTGCACGTCGTCCTCCCCGACACCCACCCCCTCGCCGACCGCGACACACTCGACATCAGCGAACTCGCCACCGAACCCTGGGTACTCGGCTGCCGAAAAACCGAGACCTACCTACGCCGCTACGCCGAACGCGCCGGATTCGAACCAGAGGTACGCGGCACGACAACCGACTACTTCTTCGCCCGCTCACTCGTCGCCGCAGGCACAGGAATCTCCCTCATCCCCTCCATCGCACAGACCCCACCCACACCCGGCCTCCGCACCATCCCGATCACCCCGCCGACCCCCACCCGCCACCTCGGCGTCGCCACGATCCACCGCCGCAACCAACCCCATGTCAAAACACTGATCCAGGCCCTCCAGAAACAAGCAGCGGCCCTGGACGAGACCTGTCGAGGCGGCTGAGCCGCAGCCGGCGAGGGCGGGCTGCTCCAGCAGCTGACGAAGCGGCTGCTGGAGTCCACTCTGGAGGGCGAGATCACCGACCACCTCGGTTATGACAAGCACGATCCGGTCGGGAAGAACGGCGGCAACTCCCGCAACGGGACCCGTGCGAAGACCGTGCTCACGGACGTCGGGCCGGTGGAGATATCCGTGCCCCGTGACCGGGACGGGTCGCACGACCCGCAAGGACGGCGCCGGGCGGCCTGGAGCCGGCGGGGACGCGAAGTCCGCCTGCACGTCATCCGCCTCCGGCCGCACCAGCAGTACGCCGCGCGACTCCTCACGGGCGACACTCCGGCCGGCGAGGCCCTCGTCGACAACGGCTGCCCACGCCCCGCACGCAGCAGCGACCACACCCGCACTGTGCCCCGCCACCCCACCCCAACACCTGGCCGGGGTGGCCCGCCGGGTCACCGGGCCGGTGTGGAAGTCCTGCGTGGCGTGCCGATCCGGTTGGCCAGGAGGGTTCCCGCGGTGGCCAGGGTGAGGCCGGCCAGGGTGAGCGGGCCCAGCCGCTGGTGGAGCAGGGCTGCCGCGAGGGCGGCGGTGGCCATGGGAACGAGGTAGAAGAGGCTGCTGACCTGGCTCGTGCCGTGCCGCTGGAGCAGGTGGTAGAGCAGACCCACGCCGACGATGGAGTTGATGAACGCGGCCCACAGCAGGACGGGCCAGAATCCCGCGGCGAAGGTGACGTCGAAGCCTTCCGCGAGCAGCGCGGGCAGGAGGGTCGCCGCCGCGGCGGCGAGGAGCTGCACGGCGTTGCCGGTGACGGGCTCCATGTCCTGGCAGTGCAGCTTCTGCCAGACGGTGCCGACGGAGATGCCGAGCAGGCCGAGGAAGAGGAACGCGATCCCGGCCAGACTGCTGCCGTCGAGCTGGAGCCGGTCCAGGACGGCGAGCACCACTCCGCCGAGTCCGAGGGCGAGGCCGAGGAGCTGTCCCCGGGTGATGCGTTCGCCGAGGACGGGTACGGAGATCAGCGAGGCGAGCAGCGGGTAGAGCGCGATGACGAGCGCCGCGACGCCTGACGGGACGCCCCGCTCCATACCGGCGTAGATGCTGGAGAACTGCAGTCCCTGGACCAGCGTGCCGGTGACCAGGAGGTGGAGCAGGAGGCGTCCGCGGGGCAGCGGGAGGCGCCGCAGGAGCGCGACCGCGAGCAGGGCGCCGCCCGCGAGGGCGAACCGCAGGCAGGCGAAGGTGAAGGGCGCCGCGTACCGCAGGCCGAGCGTGCCCGAGATGAACCCGGAGCTCCAGACCACGACGAGAGCGGCGCGCGCGGTGGCGTCCTTGCCGCGCCGGGCCGGGCGGGCCGGTGTGGTTCCGGCGTCCGGTGCGGCGGATTCCCGTAGGCCCGTGTCCATGGCGTCCCCTGCCGTCGAGCGCGCAGCGCGGTGGATGTTCTTAAAACTGCACGTTAGTACGAGATACTGCCCGGTTCTTCCTGGGAGGGCGGGCTTGCAGCAACCTGCAGGCGTGGGCGTGGAGATCCGGCCAACCTCTGGTTCGCGTTGACCCGGGCGCGAGCGGCTCGTACGGTATGACGTACAAACGTGCTGTATTTAGAACGATCGAGGGCGGGCCGGCGGAGAGCCGGCAGCGAGCCGAAAACGGGGACCGGAGACAGGGAGTGGGCCCGATGGGCGTCAGCTTTGAGGCACGCCAATTCCATGGGTTAGGGGGAGCGCAGGACCAGGAGGAGTTGTACGAGCTGGCGGCACGCATGCAGGTGCTGCGGCCGGACCGGGCCGCCGCCCGGCTCGGCTGGAGCATCGAACGCACGGATCAGGCGGTGCGACTCCTCGCGGAGGCCAAGCTGCTGCAGCCGCTGCCCGGCGACGAGGGCGCCTTCCGGCCGGTTCCGCCCAGGGCGGCCGCCTACCGACGGCTGGCCCCCTTGCAGGAGCAGATCCAGCGGATGGAGCGCCGCTCCCGGGAGATCCAGGCCGAGCTGGTCGGCTTCCACCGGGCCCGCGAGGAAGCGCTCGGGGTGGCGTGCGACACCGACACCGACACCGACGCCGACAGTGCCGCCACCGGCGAGAGCGGTGAGGGCTTCGGGTGGGCGGCCGGCCGTGAGACGCTGCGGATGCTGATCGGTGAGGAGGCGCTCCAGGAGGAGATCACCGCCGCCCTGTCGTCCTGCGCGCGCGACGTGCTGCTCGCGCGTCCGGGCACCGGCTGGTGGGCCACCACCATGCAGCACTGCGCCGAGGCGTCGATCGGATCCCTTCAGCGGCGCGACGTCGACGTGCGCGTCATCCAGCACCACGCCGCCCGCTTCGACCCCGCCACACGGAAGTTCGCCGCCGCCCTGTCCGACGGCGGAGGCGCGGTCCGGACGCTGGCCGGCCCCTTCGAGGGCGTCATCCTGATCGACCGTCAGGTCGCGATCGTCCCGCTGGAGGAGGCTCACCTCGCCGTGGTCGTCCACCAACCCGGCCTCGTGCGCTTCATGGTGGAGGTCTTCGAGCGGACCTGGCGGGTGGCCAAGGACTTCGCGGGACAGTGCCGTACGACCGAGGTCAGTAAGCTCGTATCGGACGTGCAGGGCGCTATCATCCAGCTCCTCGCCGAAGGAAAGACCGACGAGGTCATCGCGCGACGCATCGGGGTGAGCGTGCGTACCTGCCGCCACCACATCGCCAAGATCTACGACGAGCTCGGCGCCCGCAGCCGGTTCCAGCTGGGCGTCATGATTGCCAGATCCGGGCTTCTGGAGCAGGTCCAGAACGGCCCGCACGGATGTGAGGCGGGCGCGGTGCGTTCCCTCACCGCAACCTAGGACTCGTACATGGACCACGCCGAAGCCGCACCCGCATCCGCATCCGCCGCAGCACAGCAGCCCCCGGAGCTCGGCTACCCCCGCCCCGGCGAGGTGCTGCGCCGGCTGCGGACCCAGCGCGGGATGTCCCTGCGCAACGTCGCGGCGGAGTGCGGCCTTTCGGTGTCGTTCCTCGCGGGGCTCGAACGGGGCGAGACAGACATCGCCCTGGAGCGGCTCAGCCGCCTCGCCGCGGTGTTCGGCCACGACGTGGGGTCCTTCCTGGGCTTCTCGCGCGGCCGGGCCACACCGTCCGTCTTCCCGCTCGAGACCCAGGAGCAACTGGAGCGGGCGCCCGGAGTCACCTACCACGTCCTGAGGTCCCCGGAACTCGGCTACCAGGTGATCACCGCTCACTTCCAGCCCGGCAGCGAGCTCGGCGAGCACCTGCAGCACGAGGGGACCGACCTCATCGTGATGACCGAGGGCACCCTGGTGGCCCGCTACAACGGCGTGGACTACGAACTGCGCGCCGGCGACTGCGCCCAGTGGTCGGCGGGCTATCCGCACACCTTCCGCAACGACAGCGACGAGCCCGCCCGATTCATCGGCGTGCTCTTCTCGAGCCTCTACTGAAGCCAGGGCCCCGCTCCACGCGCGGTCCGGGCCCTCACGAGAACAGGACTGAGGGGAATCCATGCGCAGTGCCGGTGGTCCGCCGGGAAGCGGCAGAAGGCCCGCGGGCACCTACGCGGAGGTGCGGCTGCCGGACGGCGCGCGTGATCTGCTGGCGCAGCGGCTGGCGTCCGACAACGACCCCTTCGGCGACATCGACCGGGCGTCGGCCCGCTGCCACCAGGCATTCGCCCAGCTGCCCCTGGACGTTCTGCAGACCCTGCTGGACTTCGGCCGCCACCCGGACGCGCCGGGCGTCGCCTTCCTGCGGAACCTGCCGGTGGACGCACTGCTGCCGCCCACCCCGCGCGACGGCGGGCCGAGCCTCGGCAAGCGGACGTTCGTCGCCGAGGGCGTGCTGCTCGGACTGAGCGGGCTGCTGGGCGAGCCCGTGGGCTTCCTCTCCGAGCGTGAGGGGCGCCTCGTGCACGACGTCGTCCCCGTCGCCCTCGGCGCCACCACCCAGACCAGCCAGGGCTCGCGGGTCTTCCTCACGTTCCACAACGACCTCGTGCACGACCGCCGGGACTGCTACAGCCTGCCCAGCCCCGATTTCGTCGTGCTGAACTGCCTGCGCGCCGACCGGGAGAACGCGGCATGTTCCTACTACGCCGACGCCCGTGACATCACCGGCCTGCTCGACGAGGAGACCCTTGCCGTCCTGCGCTCCCCGGTCTTCCGGATGAACGCGCCCGGCGGCTTCGTCAGCACACTCGCCGACCACGACGAGGCGTACTCCGCACCGGTGCCGATCCTGCGCGGGCCCGGAGAGTTCCCCGAAGTGGTCAGCGCCGCCAACGGAGTACGCCCGCTGACGGTGGCGGGACAGGCGGCGTTCGACTCCTTCCAGTCCGCCTGCCGGGCGGCCGCGCACGAGGTGCGGCTCGCACCCGGGCAGGCACTGCTCATCAACAACCGCAAGGGCGTGCACGCGCGTTCGTGCTACACCGCCCGCTACGACGGTCGCGACCGCTGGCTCCAGCGGACGTACGTGCGGCGCAATCTGTGGGACATCCGCCACCGCTCCGTGCCCGGGATCCGCCGCATCCACTGAACACGCGAGCCGGTGCACGGGGCCGCTCCGGCCCCGTGCACCGGCCGGTCACCGCAGCTTGCCGGCGGTCCGCAGCGAGTCCAGGACCGCTCGTACGGCGTCGGTGGACTGGTCCTCACCCGTCACCCGCTTGTGGTAGCACAGGCCCGCCGGGTTCTCCAGATTGATCTCGATCACGTGCGGGTACGCCAGGTCGACACCGGCGAAATGGATGCCGTGCTCGCCCAGTTGCTTCCCGATGCCGCGTACGAGGGTCTCTTCCTCCTCCGTGAGGCGCAGCCGCTCGTAGCCGGCCCCGACCGTCGCGTTGGCCCGGTTGTCGTTCTCCCGCGGGATCCGCAGGTACCCGGAGACGGGCTCCTCACCGGCGAGGATCACCCGCTTCTCCTGGGTGCGGGCGTGCGGCAGGTACTCCTGGAGGACGGCGTAGCGCTCGGCGCGGCCGATGACGGCGCGGCCGTAACTGTCGTAGCGGGACGTGGCGTTGCCGGTGGCGGAGCTGAGCAGCGCCGCGCTGTTGCGGTCCGCGTCGCTCACGACATAGACGTCGGCGCCGCAGCCCTCGTTCGGCGGCTTGAGCACCCACGGGCGGTCGGGGACGCCGTGGACCAGCCCGCCGAGGAAGCCGGCGTCGTTCGACACATAGGAGCTGGGCCGGTGCTCGGGCGGCACGAGGGCGCCGAGGGTGGTCTTGGAGTTGAGGAAGTACAGGGCGGAGGCCTCGTTCACGAACGGAACCCGCTGGTTGAGCAGCCACAGCAACTGGAAGTACTCCGTGCCCGCGTCCGGATGCGGGCCGCCGAACACCCAGACCAGGTCGAAATCGTCGACCGGACCCTGCGGGACCTCCGGCGGCGGCAGCGGGTCGCCGGGCGCGATCGGCCCGCGCAGCCGGGTCCGGTCGCAGGCCAGCACCGAGTCGTGCAGGGCCAGCGAGTGGACGTTCCCGATGTGCACCTCGTGGCCCTCGCGCAGCAGCGCGCTGGGCACGAGCGACTGGTTGTCGAGCTCGAACTCCGGCGCTCCCGACACCAGGACCAGAATCTTGTACGGCATGTCAGTTTCCCCTCGTGCTCTCGGCGTTCTCGGTGTCGTTCGCGTCGGCCTCGGCGAGACGGGCCATCAGCCACCGCTCCGTCTCCAGCAGCCGCGCCTCGACCTGCTCGGGCCCGTCGCCGCGGACGACGGCGAAGCACAGGTGATGGGCGCTGTGCAGCGTCACCGCGTCCGGGGCGAGCCGCGTGTTCACCTCGTAGTGGCGCACCCACGGGAACGGCGGCCGCCCAGGAGCCCTGACCGGGCGGCCCTGCGGCAGCACCGAGACGGAGCCGTGGACCTCGCCGGGCGTGTCCCGCGGCGGCTGCGGCACCGGCAGCCCGCACGCGGCGCGCAGCGTGGTGGCGTGCAGGTCCACTCCGTAGGTGAGCTCGGTCAGCTGGGGGATCCGGTCGCCGCCGACCCGCGAGGCGATCTCGCACAGCACCAGCTCGTCATCGGGGGTGTGGAACACCTCCAGGTGATACGCGCTCGTGTCCGGCGTGTCGAAGGACGCGAGCACCCGGTCGAGGTACTCCTCCAGCCGGCGGGCGAACGCGCTCTCGGGACGCAGCTGCACCGAGCCGTTGTTGTGCCCGGTGAAGACCCCGAGGCAGCTGCGCAGATAGCGCGAGGAGGCGACGAAGCGGTAGCCCTCGGAGATGACCGCGTCGACGTGGTACATCGGGCCCTCGACGAACTCCTCCGCCATCAGGTCCTCGCGCCAGGGCCGCCGGCTGAAGGCGAGGAGGTCGTCCTCGTCGCGCAGCACCGAGATGTCGCGGGAGCCCCCCTGCTTGACGGGCTTGACGACGACGGGATAGGCGAACTTCTCGATGAAGGAGGTCAGATCGCCGAACGCGGTGAGCCGGGCGAAGCCCGGTACGCGGACGGCGCGGCCCGCCGTCTCCTTCATCACGGCCTTGTCGCGGAAGGCCAGCGCGCTCGCCCGCGACTGGCCCGGCAGGCCGAGGTCCTCCCGGATGTGGGCGGCCCGCTCCAGGTCGTACTCGTTGTCGGTGACGACGTGGGTGAAGGTCAGTTCGTGCGCCATCCGGCGGATCGCGAGCTCCGCGTACGGGATCGACTCGCACTGCGGCACGTACTCGTAGTGGGCGAGCCCTTCGGTGTGCGCGAGGTCGTGGTGGCTGAAGACGTACAGGCGGTCCGCGCACTCGGGGAACATGGCCGGATAGTCCAGTACGGAACGGTAGTTGATGACGGCGACGCGGCCGGGCGCGTCGCCGGCCGGCGGGATGGTGGTCATGACGGGTCTCGCCTTCCGGAGGTCGTGCTCAGTGCAGGCGCCGGGAGCCGGGGACGGCCCGGTGACGGATCGGCCACTGGTCGCGGCGCACGTAGGTCCGCTGGAGCCAGCGGTCCCGGCCGTCGTAGCGCGCGGTGAACGAGGAACGGGCGTGCAGGCCCTTGCGGTTGTTGATCAGCAGCGCTTCGCCGGGGCGCAGGAACACCTCGTGGGCGACCTCCCGGCAGGCCTGCTGCAGCCGGTCGAGCGCCGCGCGGGCGGGCGCGCCGTGGGCACGGATCCCGTTGGCGGCGGCGGACACCTCGGGGCAGGAATCGGGCCCGCCGATCATCGGCACGAGCTCGGAGTACACCTCCGTGCCGCCCGCGACGTCCCGTACGTAGCTGCCGGGGGCGTTCATCCGGAACAGCGGGCTGCGCAGGATCTCCAGGGACTCCGCGTCCAGCACGTGGCAGATGTCGCGGGCGTCCGCGTAGTAGGTACCGGCCACCCCGTCGTGGTCGGCACGCAGGCAGCTGAGCACGAGGAAGTCGGGGCTGGCCAGGTCGTAGCGTCCGCTCGCGTCGTGAACGATGTCGTTGTGGAAGTTGAGGAAGACGGAGGAGCCCTGGTTGGTCTGGGTCGTGGCTCCGGTCGCCACCGGGACGACGTCGTGGACGAGCCGGCCGTTCTTCTCGGTGGCGAAGCCCACGGGCTCGCCGAGCAGTCCGCTGAGCCCGAGGAGCACCCCTTCGGCGACGAACGTGGCCTTGCCCGAGCTCGGGCCGCCGTCGCCGGGTGTCGGCGGGAGAGAGGGGTCGACCGGGGCGTTGCGCAGGTACCCGACGCCGGGCGTGTCCGCGTGCCGGCCGAAGTCGAGGATCTGTTGCAGCAAGGAGGCCGGCATCCGGGCGAA
Organism: Streptomyces sp. NPDC059524; assembly: GCF_042749255.1. NCBI lineage: Bacteria > Bacillati > Actinomycetota > Actinomycetes > Kitasatosporales > Streptomycetaceae > Streptomyces > Streptomyces sp. NPDC059524. The sequence goes on from NZ_JBHYTK010000091.1 coordinate 12,701, forward strand.
GGTCTGCAGATACCGGGTCATCAGCCGGTCGATGTCCCCGGCGGGCCCGTGCCCGGGCCGGGGCAGCGCGGCCAGCTGTTCGCCGAGCGCGTCGCGGACCGGATCCGGCAGGTCGATCGTGAGGAGTGTGGCGGGGCGGGCGGCGGTGGCGGGTGCGGTCATGTGTGGTCCTCTTCCGGTGGTGTCGTCGGCCGGTCAGGCGTGCGCCGGTGCCAGGGCCTGACCGGCCGCGGTGTCCAGGCCGTCGTGCAGGCGCTGCGCGAGCCGTACGGCTGCCGGTCCGTCGGGGGCGATGTGCACGGTGGCCCGGCCGGCGTGCAGCTCGGTGACCGGGACGCCGGCCTCGCGGGCGGGCGGCAGGCCGTGTCGCAGCCGGGTGGCCTCCGGGTCCGTGTAGCCACCGATCAGGGCGACGTGCGGTCCCTCCGCCAGACGCAGCGCCACCACGCCGTCGGCGCGGAACGCGCGGTGCGCCCGGTCCGCGGCGGCCCGGTCCGGATAGGCGAGGACGCGTGAGCCGAGGTCGAGGACGACCGCTCGGGCGGCGGCTTCACCGGGCCCGATGACGGTTCCCCTGGTGAAGGGTTCTGTGTTGTGCCGGCAGACGATCTCGACGCGGTGGCACTCCGCGAGGCGCACCGCGCGATGGTGCAGCACCTTGGCCCCGTGGTGGGACATGGCGGCGGCGTCGGCGTAGGAGACGGCGGGCAGCAGCCTGGTTCCGGTGACCCGGTTGGGGTCGCAGCTGTGGATGCCGGCCACGTCGGAGTGGATCTCGCAGCGGTCCGCGCCGAGCGCCACGGCCGCGGCCACGGCGGAGAGGTCGGAACTGTTCTTGCCGAGCCAGGTGGGCCGTCCCCGGCCGTCGGCGGCCTGGCCGCCCGGGACGACCACCACGTCGTGCTCGCGCAGGGCGCGGCGCAGCGGCTGGGGAGCGATCCGTTCGAGCCGGGCCCACATGAAGGTCTCGTCGGTGGTGAACCCGCTCTCGTGCCCGGCCAGTACGGTGGCGCGGCGTCCGAGGCGGTGCAGCGCCGCCGCCAGGAGATGGGCGCTGACCGTGTCGGCGAGCGTGAGCAGTCCGGCCACCCGGTCGCCCCCGGGGTGCGGGCTCACCTCGTGCAGCCGGCCGCGCAGCGCTTCGGTCTCTCCCGGCATCGCGCTGACGACGACCGCGAGGCGGCGGCCGGAAGAGGCGATGCGGGAGTCCAGGGAGCGGGCCAGTTCCCCGTACGCGTCGGGCGTCGCGAAGCTGGAGCCGCCGAACTTGAGCACCAGCGGGGCACCGGCCGCGCTCACAGCGTCCCCCGGGCCACGAGTTCCTCGGCGATCTGGAGGGCGTTGAGCGCGGCGCCGATCCGCAGGTTGTCGGCGACGACCCACAACCAGAACCCGCGCGGGTCGTGCGGGCTGACCCGGACTCGGCCGACGTGGACGTGGTCGGCCTCGGTGACGGTGCGCGGGGTGGGGAAGGCGCCCGGGACCTCGCGGTCGTGCACGGTGACCTCGGGGAGCGCGCCGAGCCGGGCGACCAGCTCGGCCCGGTCCACGGAGTCGTCGCACTCGACCCATGCGGCCTCGGAGTGGCTGTTGAGGACAGGGACCCGGACACAGGTGGTCGTCACGTCGAGATGGGGGAGGTCGAGGATCTTGCGGGACTCCTGGAGCATCTTCTGCTCCTCCATCGTGAAGCCGGAGTCCAGGAGTTCGTCGATGAAGGGCACGACGTTGAACGCGAGGGTCGGCCGGAACTGCGCCTGCGGTCCCGCGTCCGCCGGGTCGGCCAGCGCCGCGCGGGTGGCCTCGCGCAGCTCTGCCGTGCCGGAGTGCCCGCGGCCCGACGCGGCCTGATAGGTGCTCACGACCACCTTGCGCAGCCCCCACCGGTCCTCGACCGGGCGCAGCAGCCTGACCAGCGGGATGGTCGAGCAGTTGGGGTTGGCGACGATGCCGCTCGCGGGGCGCCGGGCCAGGAGGTCCACGTTGACCTGCGGGACGACGAGCGGGGTCCGGGGGTCCATGCGGAAGGCGTTGGTGTTGTCGATGACCAGTGCGCCCCGGGCCGCGGCCTCGGGAGCCCACTTGCGGCTCACGTCGGTGCCGGCGGAGAAGAACGCCAGGTCGGCATCGGCGAAGTCGAAGGTGTCGACGGGGCTCACGGGGTGGGCCACGCCGTCCACGTGCAGGGTGCGGCCCGACGAGCGCGGGGAGGCGAGCAGGTGGATCTCCCGGTAGCGGAAGGCCCGGTCCTCGATCAGCCGGATCAGGGTCTCGCCGACGGCTCCGGTCGCGCCGACCAGGGCGATCCGGGGGGCGCGGGGGTCGTGCGGGGTGTACGGCATCACAGGTCCCTTCGGTGTGCGGGTCAGCGCAGTACGGGCAGCAGGCGGCGCAGGGCGTCGGGCCGGGCTGTGACGGGCACGGCGTCGACGAAGTGCACGGCGGCGCCGACCGCGGCCGCCCCGGCGTCGGCGACCCGGTCGTCGCCGACCATGGCGGTGTCGGCTCCGTGCAGATCGAGGAGGTCGAGGGCGGTGCGGAAGAGCTCGGGGTCCGGCTTCTGCACGCCGTGCTCGTACGAGAGCACGAAGGCGTCCACGTATCGGTCCAGGCGGTGCGCGCGGAAGACGGGGCGCAGGTCCCAGCCGATGTTGCTGACCACGGCGATGTCCACACCGGCACCGTGCAGGGTCGCGAGGACCTCGGCGGTGTCCGGATAGGGTTGCCAGGCCGGCGCGGTCATGTGCCGTGCGTAGAGCGCGTCGGTCAGCTCCGGCCAGGGCAGTCCCGTCGCCCGCAGGAGTCCCGTGTACGCCTGCCGGTGCCGGTCGGCGTCCAGGTCCCGCTCCCGCCACAGCCGCTCCAGCTCGGGGTCGACGCTGCGGGGGGCCGGGCCGCCGGGGACCGCTCCGACCTCGCGCAGCCGCCCGGCCCAGTGCCGCACCTCGTCGGCCGCGGCGCTCACGCGGGCCTCGGCGAGTACGGCGGTGAGCCATTCCTCGGCGCTCTCCAGATGGAAAAGCGTTCCTGAGAAGTCGAACATGCAGCCTTTGACGGGCATGGGAGATCCTTCGTCGGCGGGGAGAGCAGGACGGGGGAGCAGAACGGGGGAACTGGGGGAACTGGGGAACTGGGCAGGGGAGCGGCGGGATCAGAGCGGGGCGGGCGCGAAGCGGTCCAGGCGGCCGATGGGCTGCTGCGGATCCCAGCTCAGCCAGGGGATGTGGGCGTTGACGAGTTCGCCGTCCTCGCGCAGGACGGCGGCCGGCGGATGGTTCATGTGCAGCAGCGGGTCCGCGTAGGTGTCGAAGGCGGCCGCGAAGTCCATCCGGTACGCGAAGTCGGTGTCCTCGCCGCCCCAGCCCTCGTACCGCTCGTCCATGCCGCCGATCTGCCGGAAGACCCCCGCCCGCACCCAGACGCAGGCCCCCGGAGGCCGGCGCACCACGAAGCCGCGCACGTCCTGCGGGTCGGCCTGGGCGGCACCGTCGAGGACGCGCCGGCGCACGGCGTGTGCGGTGGACTCCGCCGTCATGCCGAGCATGTCCCGGTAGGTGAGGTGTCCGCCGGTGCCGCGGCGGCGCAGGCGGTCCACGTTGCGGGCCACGAAGTCGCGGTCGGTGAGCACGTCGGCGTCCAGGATGCAGATCACCTCGGCCTGTGCACCGGTGTGCGTCACGCCGGCGTTGACCGCCCAGGACTTGTTGAACGTGTCCGGCTTGGGCGCGAAGAGGTAGTCGTCGGCGTACGGGGCGACGACCTCCCGCCAGCGCGGGTGCGCGTCGGACTCCACCACGGTGACCCGGAACCGGTCGCGGGGGAAGGACTGGTCGCCGAGCGAAAGGAGACAGGCGACCAGGTTGCGCGCGCGGACGCCGTCGGTGTCCCGGTCGCGGAAGGGGATCACGATGAGGACGGGGGCGTTCGGCGCGGCGGCGGGCGCGTGCCGTGGCCGCGTCGTGCGCAGTTCGTCGAGGGTGACCGGGCGTGCGGTGCCCGCGTGGTAGCGCTCGCCGAGGTGGTGTCCGAGGCGGTTGTCCCGCTCGGCCCGCCAGGCCGCGTCGAACAGGGCGGCCGTCGCGGGTGCGTGCGGGTCGGCCGCCCTGAGCGCGCCGACGAGGGTACGGTGGCGCGCCGGGTCCTCGGGTCGGTCGAGCAACTCCTGGGCGAGCGAGCGCAGTCGGGGCTCGGTGAGCCGGCGCGCGGCCTGCTCCACGTCCCGCAGCAGGGGGCGGTACTTCTCCCAGAAGAAGACGCAGCTGCGGCGGGATTCGGGGTCCGCGGCGACGACCAGACTGTCGGCCGCCGCGCGGGCGAGGACGAGGGGATCAGTGGGTCGGATGGCGGGCATCGCTGTCTCCGTTCATGACGTCTTCCTCGGGATGTGCGTCCTTCGTGGCGTGGTCGTGCGCAGGAGCCGCGAGGCCGGCCGCTTGTGGCGCGGCTCGTCCGGCGAAGGCGGTCATGAGGACCGCGGACAGCACGGCGAGCACGCTCACCAGGCCGAGGGCCGGGCGCAGCCCGATCGCTTCGGCGACGAACCCGATGAGCGGCGGCCCCATGAGCATGCCGATGCCGTTGATGCTGGAGACGTAGGTGAGGGACGGGCCGAACGCCGTTCCGCCGAGGGTGCCCGCGGTGGAGAAGACGACGGGCACGACCACGGACAGCCCGAGTCCCAGCACGGTGTACCCGATCAGGGCGAGGGTCGCGTCACCGGAGGCGAGCGCCAGGGCGAAGACCGTCCCGGCCGGTGCGGCGGCCCACACGACGGTGCGCAGCGCGCCCCATCGGGCCGTGAGGCCGTCCCCGGCCAGCCGGCCCACCGCCATGGCCACCGAGAACAGGGCGTAGCCGAGGGAGGCGAACCCGGTCGAGCGTCCCAGTTCCCCGTGCAGGTACAGGGCGCTCCAGTCCGCGGCGGCTCCTTCACCGGCGGCCGCGCACAGTCCCGTGAAGGCCAGCAGCGTGAGGGGGAAGCGGAGCCGGCGCGGCACCCGGACCCACGTACGGGGAACCGCCTGAGCGCGCGCCGGGCGGGCGGGGGAGGGCAGCAGGCGCGTTGTGGCGAGGGCGGCCAGGGCCCCGAGCACGACCGTCACCAGCGCGAAGTGGGCGCGGGGGCCGAGGCCGTGCGCCGCGGCCAGCCCGCCGGCGAGCGCACCGACGAGCCCGCCGGCGCTGAAGGAGGCGTGCAGCGACGACATGACCGGGCGTCCGCGCAGTCGCTCCAGTTCGACGCCGTGGGCGTTCATCCCGAGGTCGAGGAGCCCCATGCCCGCCCCGAACAGCAGGAGTGCGATCCCGAGCCCCGCCGCTCCGTCCACGAACGCCGGCGGGAGCAGCAGCAGGCAGGACAGCGCGGCTCCGGCCCGGGTGACGGGGACGGTTCCCGTCCGGGTGACCAGCTGGCCCGCGAGCTGTTTGGCGAGCAGCGCGCCCAGCGCGATGCCCAGCAGTGTCAGGCCGAGCACGCCGTTGCCCGCGCCGACCTGTTCCTTGACGGCGGGGACCCGGGAGGCCCAGGTGCCGAACAGGACGCCGTTGACGAAGAAGACCGCGGTGAGTCCGGCGCGGGCGGCGCGCAGCCGGGCGGGACTCGGAGGGGATGCTGGGGCGGGGACCATGTCGTGACTCCGGCGGTGAGAAAGGGCGGAGAGTGCGCAGCGGTACGAGTCTTGCCGGGCGGCACGGCGGGTACCTGGGACATGCAGGAAGCAGAGGGCACGGTGCAGCAACCTGAAACGTCAGGACGGTGAGGCGAGGGCCTCGGACAGGGCGGCGTGCAGGATGTCCGCCGCGATGCCGGCCTCGGCGGCGGTGCAGGTGAGCGGAGGCAGCAGACGCAGCACCGCGTCGTCCCGGCCGCCGAGTTCGATGACGAGGCCGCGGTGCAGCGCCGCCCGCTGTACCCGGCGCGCCAGTTCGGACTCGGGCCGGCCGGTGCCGGGGTCGGCGAGCTCGACACCGATCATCAGGCCGAGGCCTCGGACGTCGCTCACCCGGGGCGTGAGTGCGCGCAGCTCGGCCAGCCGGTCGAAGAGCTGGGCGGAGCGCTCGCGCACGTTGGCGAGCACCCCGTCCCGGCGGAACACCTTCAGGGTCGCGACGCCCGCGGCGAAGGCGGCCTGGTTGCCGCGGAAGGTGCCGCTGTGCGCGCCGGGCTGCCACACGTCGAGGCGCTCGTCGTAGAGGATCACCGCGGCGGGCAGTCCCAGTCCGCTGAGCGCTTTCGAGGCGACGACCACGTCGGGTTCGATCCCGTACTGCTCGAAGGCGAACCAGCTGCCGGTCCGTCCGCAGCCGGTCTGCACCTCGTCCACGATCAGCGGGATGTCCAGTTCCCGCGTCACGGCGCGCAGGCGCCGCACGAACTCGGGATCGGCGGGGATGACGCCGCCCTCGCCCTGGACGAGTTCGAGGACGACTGCCGCGGGCAGCGGTATGCCTCCGTTGGGGTCGGTGAGGGAACGCTCCAGCAGGCCTGCGCAGTTGACGGCGCAGGTGTCCCTGCGCAGACCGAGCGGGCAGCGGTGACAGTGCGCGTACGGGAAGAAGTGCACGCCCGGCATCCGGCCCCCGACACCGGCCTGTTGCGCGACCAGCCCGGTGACGGACAGAGTGGCGAGCGAGCTGCCGTGGAAGCCGCCCTGGAAGGTGACCACGTCCGTGCGCCCGGTGGCCGTCTTGCACAGTTTCAGCGCGGCCTCGACGGCGTTGGCTCCGGTCGGCCCGCAGAAGTGGATCTTGGTGTGGGTGCGCATCCGCTCGGGGAGCATCCCGAGCGTCAGCTCGGTGAACTCGTCCTTGACGGGGGTGGGGAAGTCCAGGCCGTGGACCAGCTCGTCCAGCTGGCGGTGGGCGGCGGCGAGGGGCTCGGGCGGGTTGTGCCCCAGCGGGAGGACGCCCGCTCCGCTGAGGAAGTCCAGGAACACGTTGCCGTCCAGGTCCTCCAGGAAGCTGCCTTGCGCCCGCCGGATCGCCAGGGGCAGGTGCCGGGGATAGGTACGGGCGTTGGACTCGCGCAGCTCCTGCCGGGCGAGGAGTTCGGCACTGCGGGGGCCGGGGAGCGGGCCGCGCACGGACGGCACCCGGTGGGCCGGCCGGTCGGCCGGCTCCGGGTAGGCGCAGGCGGGCAGGCGGGTGGGCACGTTCATGATCGGCTCCTTGCGGGGGAGGGTTCGGCGGCCTGGGAGGCGGGGAGTTCCGGGCCGCCGCGGGAACGGCGTCCGCGGGCGACGGCCGCGGCCAGGACCGTGACCGCGAGGGCCTGCGCGGCCGCGTAGAGCCAGAACTGACCGGCCCCGGCGCCGGAGTGGCCGGCGGCGTAGAGCTGGCCGCCGGCGATGCCGCTCAGCAGGGACCCGCCACCGAGCGCGAGACGCTGGCTGCCGACGGCGAGCGCGGGCCGGCCCGGCACGGCTTTGAGCGCCTCCAGTTCGTTCTTCAGGAAGAGCACGCCCTCGCCCACGCTGATCGCCACCGTGCCGAGCAGCACCGGGGCGATCCCGGGACGTGACAGCGCGAGGAACCCGGCGGCCAGCGCGGGGAAGGCGATCAGGACGGCCGTGGCGTACCGGACGCGGCCGATCCAGCGGGCCGCCGGGGGCTGGCCGAGGACCACCAGGACGCTGTTGAGGATCAGCGCCGCACTGTAGAGCGCCGTCGAGTGGGTCGTGGTGACGAAGACACCCAGGTAGTTCTGGAAGTACCAGTAGATGTACGCGGTCGCGAGGGCGATCAGCGCCGGAGCGGTCAGAAAGGCCCGCCCCCAGTCGCCGCCGCGGTCCTCCCGCGGCGCGCCGTGCGCCGCCGCGGGCAGCAGGAGCAGGTGAGCCAGTGTCATCGCCGCGAACATCACCGCGACCACGACGAACACGAGCAGCGGCCGGCGGGAGATCAGCAGCCCCGACACCAGCGTCCCCAGGGCCATGCCCGAACTCAGGGCGGAGTTGTTCACCGACAGCAGGACTGGGCGGTGCTCGTCGGACACCTCCGACACCAGGTACGCCTTGTTCGCGGGGGAGTACAGGGTGTCGCCCAGTGCCGTGATCAGTACGGCGGCGACGGCGAGGGGAGGACTGTCGAGGCCGGCCGCGAACAGGGCGAACCCAGCGGTCCGCACGGTCAGGCCCGTCACCATGGAGCGCTTGCAGCCGAGCCGTTCGGACACGAGCGCGCCGCCGAACGCCCCGGCGAACTGGAGGCAGGAGGTGACGCCGAGCAGCAGCCCGACCGGGCCCATGGCCATGCCGAGGCGTTCGTGCAGCAGGATCGCCAGGTACGGCAGGACCATGAAACTGCCCAGCGGCATGAGGAACGAGGTGACGAGCAGGAACCGCAGGGTCGCGGGAAGCCTCGTCACCTCGCCCCACAGCTCAGAACGACGGGTACCAGACATCGCCGTCCTCGTACTCCACCCAGTAGGTGCGGGAGATCTCCTTCTTCACGCGCTCGACGGCCGTGTGGTCCGGCACCCGCAGCCAGATGAGTCCGGGGCGCCCGGCGGCGTTGTCGACGACGGGGTGCGGCACCTGTCCCGGCCGCACCGAGATCTCGAAGTCGTCGACTCCCTCGATCCCGCGCAGCAGTTCGGGATCGGCGGTGCGCCGGACCCGTCTGCTCGGCGGCACCAGGGACAGACACAGCCCCGCCGCCGTGTACGGCGGCAGGTGCGGCGGGGTGACGGGGGCCGCGCCCGGCAGCAGACTGCGCAGGATCGTGGCGACCTCGTCGACGCCCGTGGCGTGCTCGATCATCCGGAAGATCCGCATACCGCCGATCCGGGGCTGCGACTCGATGATCACCGGGCGGCCGTCGGCGGCGACCTTCACCTCCGTGTGCGTCAGGCCCCAGTCGTGGCCGACCGCGTCGAGAAAGGCGAGGACGGTCCGGTGGATCTCCGGCAGCGGAGCGTCGTACGGGGGTGGCGGCGGCACGGCGATCTCCGTGATCGCCGGATTCGGGTGCGGGCACAGGACGCCGCAGGAGACGCCGGCGATGTGGTGCTCGCCGTCCACCGTGATGGTCTCGACGCTGTAGACCACGTCACCGGACACGAACTCCTCGGCCAGATAAGGGCCTTCGCGCCAGAAGGCGGAGTCCGCCACCGCCTCGGCCAGCTCGGCCTCGGTGAGGATCTGGCGGACGCCCACGCTGCCCGAGCCGGACACGGGTTTGACGATCAGCGGCACGCCGTGACGCCCGGCGAAGGCCCGCAGTTCCTCCGTGTTCGCCACCCGGGCCCAGGCCAGGGCCAGTTCGGGCCGGTCGGCCAGGGCGGCGCGCATGAGGTCCTTGTAGTGGGTGAGCGCCGCCGTGCGCAGGCTCAGCCCCCGGATGCCGAGCGCGTCGGCGACCACGGCCGAGCTCTCGGTGCCGAACTCTCCGAAGGAGACCGCGGCGTGGAGGGGGAGTTCCGTGTGGATGCGGCGGGCGGCGGCGAGCACGGCCGCGGTCCGGTCCGCCGGCATCTCCTCCACGAAGTGGCACCGTGCGAGGACCTCCCGGTCGCGGTCGGAGAACTCGTCGGTGCCGCCGATGAAGCTCACCTCGAACCCGAGCGCGAGCGCCGTCTCCAGCACCCCCGCCCAGCCGCTGAGCACCAGCAGGTGCGGTCGCCGCTCAGACATCCTCGTCGCCCTCCGTCCGGATGCGGAGCTCGCCCGCGGCGGACAGGGCGTTCTGCAGCGCCGTCTCGCTGGTGGCGCCCGTCGCCAGGAGTACCGCGACGCAGCCGTCCTGGTTCGTGACGGTGCGCACGCGGGTGCCGGGGGCCAGGCACGAGTGGAGCGTGGGCCCGCCCGGATGCGCGGCGAACGACTCCGTCCCGTCGCAGCCCAGATGAACGCCCGGGCGCGGCGGATAGAGCAGGATCTGGGCGACGCCGCGGCGCGGGACGAGCGGGGCGTCGAGCAGAGCGGGGCGACGGCGCAGCGCGAGGTCGACGAAGGCGGCGTACACGTTGATGTCGAAGGCCCGGGAGATCGCCTCCCCGACCAGGGCGCCGCCGAGACGGGGGTTGATCTCGACGACCTCGAAGCCGTCGTCCCCCATGATGAACTCGGTGTGGGCGAAGCCCTCGTCGTAGCCCACCGTCTTGAGGACCTGCTCGATCCACTGCTCGACCTCCACCCGCGCGCGCTCCGGCAGCTGTACGGGGAAGGCGAGGGCCTCCTCACGGAAGGCCGGCGGTGCGGACATGATCCGGCTGTTGAGGCCGATCACCCGGGTCCGGCCCTGCCAGGTGAGGGTCTCGACGCTGTAGAGCGGGCCGGGGAAGTAGGGCTCGGCGGCCGGTGTACCCCGCAGGGTGCGGCTCCGCATCTCGGCGAGGACGCCGGTGAGTTCGTCCGGGGTGCGGGCCAGCCACACATGCTCGCTCGACGTGCCGGAGCTGTCCTTGACGATCAGGGGCAGCCCGACCCGGGAGGCCAGGGTGGCGGCGTCGTCCGCGTTGGTCACGGTCGAGCCGGCCGAGCGGGACAGGCCGTGCTCGAAGAGGCGGCGGCGCAGCCGTGCCTTGTCCCGCACCAGCCGTACGGCCTCGGGCGCCTGCCCGGGCAGGCCGAGGCGCTCGCGGGCGGCCTGGGCGACCAGACTCCAGGTGTCGGTGGTGCTGAGCAGTCCGGCCAGGTCGCCGATGGCCTGGGCCGCCGCGACGACCTGCGCGGCGTCGTAGGTGTCGACGTCGTGCACGACGAGGTGCGGGCTGTCGGCGTCGATGCGGGCGAGCTCGTGCGCGTACTCGCCGCGGTCACCGGTCAGGAGATGCACGGTGAGCCCTGCCTGCGCGGCGGCGGCCACCAGTCGGCCCAGTCCGAACTGGAGCCATTCCAGGGCGATGAGATTCCGTCCCGGTGTCGCGGGGACCGAGATGCTCACAGCAGGACCTCCTCGTGCGGTGCCGGTGCGGGGACGGCCCCGGGGACGGGGACGTGTCCCTTGTGACGGACCGTGCCGGGCTGCCCCGCGCCGGCCGGCCGGAAGCCGCGGCGCCGCCAGTCCATCACCGACCAGGGGAAGGCGAGCTGGTCGAGGGAGTCGATGCGGCGCGGGGCCAGGGCGTGGATGTCCTGGCCGGCCTCGGGGCGGGCGTAGACGTTGTGCGCGTAGCGGTGACCGGTGTCGGCGGCGATGAACACGCAGGGGGTCTCCGGCGCGTGGGCGGCCTCCCAGGTGGCGGCCAGGTAGTTGCAGCCCGAGGACATGCCGGCGTAGACGGCGTGCCGGCGCAGGAGCGCGGTGGTGGCGGCCGCCGCGCTGTCGAACCCGATCCAGTGCACCCGGTCGTAGAGCTCGTAGCGCACGTTGCGCATGACGATGGGGCTGCCGATCCCGGCGATGCTGGCGACCGGGTCCTCGACGGGGTCACTGCCGAAGGTGACGCTCTCGAAGGGCTGGACCCCCACCAGCGACACGTCGACGCCCGCCGCGCGCAGGTAGCTGGTCAGTCCGCCGGTGGAGGCACCGGTACCGACGCCGCCGACCAAGGTGAGCGGGCCGTCCCCGAACTCCTTGCGCAGCAGGTCGGCGCCGGCCCGGTAGCCCAGGTAGTGCACGTCGTCGTGGTACTGCTGCATCCAGTGGACGTCGTCCTCGGTGTCGAGGATCTCGGCGACCCGGTCGAGACGCGCCCGCTGGTCCATCTTGTCGACGAGCGGCCCCGGCGGTATCTCGACCTGGTCGACCTGGGCGCCCAGCATCTCGAACTGGCGGCGCATCGTGTCGTCGAGTTTGGTGGAGCAGACGATGCGGCACTTCATTCCGTACTTGTGGCAGGCCAGGGCCAGCGAATGGCCGTAGGTGCCGCTCGAGCTGTCCATGAGGGTGTCGCCCGGCCGGACGATTCCGTCCGCGAGGAGGCGTTTCACCGCTTCGAGTGCTGAATACAACTTCATCATCTCGAAACGCAATACATAGAGATTGCGGTCCAGTCGGATCACGTCAGGCTGTTTCATCGCATCGGAGATGTGGTCGAACACGACATCGTCCCGTTCTGTGATTCGGCGGCTCGTCCGCGAGCGCCGGAAGAACCCGGTCAGGCGGCCGCGGAGACCCGCTCGACGGCGGCGATTCCGAAGGTGCGGTGGGCGGTGCGCGTGACAAGGAAGTCGATGTCCTCGTCGCCGAGGCCGTGCGCCTTGGCGTTGGCGATGTGCCGCACCAGGGGGTGGGAGCCGGCGGCGACGACACCGTTCTCCTCGTACCAGAGGGCGTTGTCGGCCGTGTGGTGCAGGGCCCGGCCGCCGAGCCGCGCGGAGTCGCAGCGGTCGGTCATGATCATGGCGTTGCGGGGGCCCATGAGCTGGACGGCGCGGGTGGCGAGCGCCAGGTCCACGTGCTCGCCGTCGAAGTTGATGCAGGCCGAGATCCGGCCGGCGACCGCCTGCTTGATGATCGCACCGGGCACCGGCCCGGCCATCTCGCTGATGTTGTCCAGTGTCCAGTTGGGCAGGTCGTACGAGGCGATGACCTCGTCGCGCTGGGCGCGGGCCCGGTCGGTGCGGAAGGCGTGCCGGATGTTGAGCGGCATGTCGTTGAAGAGGTGGTCCGTGGTCACGCGCACGCCGGTGCCGTTCCACTCCGAGCGGTGCGCGGTCTCCACTATGGCGTCGACGGTGGCCGCACTGCGGGCCGGATCGTCGCGGGTGAAGTGCCCGAGGGCAGGGCGGACCCCGTGGGCCAGCAGGGTGGGCACGATCCACTCGAAGTCGCTCTCCCGCAGGTGCGGGTCGTCCTGGAGCACCGACTCGGGCGAGTAGGCGTCCGGCGAGACCACCGTGTACACGAGGCCGTGGTCGCCGAGCTCGGCGAGCCGCTCCCACTCCGGCCGGCTCGGCGCCCACACGGTGGACTGCGGGGTGCCGCCGCGGTGCGAGAGCAGCGGCCCCTCGAGCGCGATCCCGGGGATGTGCGAGAGCAGGCCGTCCGCGCGCTTGGCGGCGTACAGCCGCATGAACGCCTCGAACTCCCCGAGCCGGTCGCGGTGCAGATACATCGTGGGCAGCGCCAGCACGCCCTCGCCCGCGCACCACTGGTCGAGCCGGTCGAGGTCGACGCGCGTGAAGTCGGAGAAGTCGACGTCGCCGAAGCCGTGGCAGTGCACTTCGACGGGGCGCATTCCGCGCGCGTCGAGCGGGAAAGGGGCCGGGCCCTGGGAGACGGGGATGGAATTCATCGAGGGCTCCTTGTGTATTTCCAGGGAAAGCAACCGGTTATCGACGGCTGTTGTCCGTCGTGGCGGTCGCGGAACTTCCTCGAGTCTGTGGTGGCCGTGCGCCGGGTCGCCAGAGGGAAAGGCGAGCACCTACCTGCATTGCAGGAACATGAGGGCGCGGTGGGAACCCGGTCCTGCCTAGGCTCGGCGCGTCGGAAATGCCCATTCCCGATCAGGGAGCGCCTCATGAAACCTTGTGGAACCGGTCCTGAACACGGAATTCCCATACCTGGCGGCAGGCGCCGCGTCCTGCTCTCCAGCGTCTCCTCCGACGCGCACACCTGGAATCTGATCTACCTTCAGCTGCTGCTGGAGGAGCGCGGGCACGAGGTGCACAACCTCGGTCCCTGCGTGCCCGACGAGCTGCTCCTGTCCACGTGCCGGCGGCTCGCGCCCGATCTCGTCGTCATCAGCACGGTCAACGGCCACGGGGCGGCGGACGGCGGGCGTTTGATCCGCGGTCTGCGGGCTCAGCGGGACCTGGAGCGGCTGCCGGTCGTCATCGGGGGCACGATCGGCACGCGGGCCGCGGCGCCGGGCACCTACGCCCCCGCCCTGCTCGGCGCCGGATTCGACGCCGTGTTCGAGAACGGCGACGGACTGCGCGACTTCTGCCGCTTCGTCGACACCGTGCCGGCCCGCCGGCTGACGGGGGCGGGCAGCCGGTGACCGGTGCGGGAACGACACCCGGACCCGGCCGGGGCCCGTCCTTCGGCCAGGTCGTGGCCGAGGCGGCCCGCGCCGGCGAGCTGGTGGTCCAGCCGCGGATGGGGCTCGCGACGCCCGCCGCCATGCGGTCCGGGCTCGTCGCCGTCCACGGCGCGCGGGCCCGCACGGTGGGCACCCTCACCCTGGACAGTTACACCCGGGTCGGCGATCTGGACGAAGCACGCCGTGCGGTGCGCACCGGCGAGGAGCTGAACGGCTACCCGATCCTCGCCCACCACGCCGACACCACCCGCCGACTGCGCCACGGACTCGGCGACTTCGCCGTCCAGGTCCGCCACGGCTCGGCCCTCCCCCTCGACATCATCACCGGGCTGCTCGACGCGGGGCTCGACGCCACCGAGGGCGGGCCCGTCTCCTACTGCCTGCCGTACGGCCGCACGCCTCTGAGCCGGTCCGTGGAGCAATGGGCCAGGGCCTGCGAACGGCTGGCCGACGGCTCGCCCACCGCGCACCTCGAGACCTTCGGCGGCTGTCTGCTCGGCCAGTTGTGCCCGCCGTCGCTCCTGGTGGCGCTGTCGGTGCTGGAGGGCATGTTCTTCCGGCAGCACGGGCTGAGGGACATCTCGCTCAGCTACGCGCAGCAGACCGACTTCGCCCAGGACGCCGCGGCCGTCGCCGCGCTGCGCCGACTCGCGGACGAACACCTCGGCGACGTCCGCCACCACATCGTGCTCTACACCTACATGGGCGTCTTCCCGCGCACGGAGGAGGGAGCGCTGGCACTGCTGCGCGACAGCGCACGACTCGCGGTGCGCACCGGCGCCGAGCGGCTGCTGGTCAAGACGCCCGCGGAGGCCCACCGCATCCCGACGGTGCGGGACAACGTGCGCTCGCTCGAGGAAGCCGCGAGGGCGGCCCGCCAGGCCCGCGCCGAGGGCCTCCATCTGCTCGGCCCCGCGCCCGACGACGGGGTGCTCGAGGAGGCCCGCGCGCTGGTGGAGGCGGTGCTCGAACTCGGCACCGACCTGGGCCGGGCGCTCGCCGACGCCTTCGCCCGCGGCCTGCTCGACGTCCCGTACTGCCTGCACGCGGACAACGCGCAGCGGGCGCGCGCCGTGCTCGGCGACGACGGCCGGCTGCACTGGCAGGCCACCGGTGCCATGCCGATCCGCCCCTCGGCCACCGCCGGGCGAGCGCGACCGCGCGCCGACGGCCTGCTCGGGATGCTCGCGCACGTGCAGACCGTGTACGACAGCGAGGCCCTGGACTGGACCCGCGACGACGCCACCGGCTCGGAACTGCTCCCCCCACCTGACGCAAGGAGTGCGCTGTGAACACACCCGAGACACGGTCGCCGGCCCCCCACACCATCGTGGTCGTCGGCACCGGGCCCCGCGGACTGTCGGTCCTGGAGCGGCTCGCCGTGCGCCTGCGCGAGGCGGACGACCGTCGCCCCGTCACCATCTACGCCGTGGACGCCGTGGAGGTCGGCGCCGGACGCATCTGGCGCACGGACCAGGACTCCTGGTTCGCGATGAACACGGTGATCGGCCAGGTCACCATGTTCTCCGGCGGACCCGACGGCGGCCGCCCGCGCCCCGGCGCGGGGCCCTCACTGGGGGAGTGGCTGCACGAGTACGCCCCGCAGCGCGCGCGAGAGGGCGACGGACACGGGCCGCACGACTTCGCCTCACGCCTCGAATACGGCCGGTATCTGCGGTTCGTGTACCGCACCCTCACCGATGAACTGCCGCCCCACGTACGCCTCATACCGGTACAGGGCCGGGTCACCTCCGTCCGGCCCGCCCAGGACGGACGCTACCGGGTGACGATCGACGAGCGGCGTTCCTGGGACGCCGACCGGGTGGTGTTCGCCACCGGGCATCCGGACAACGAGCCCGATGCGTTCGACCGCGCCATGACCGAGTTCGCCGAGGGCCGCCCGGGGCTGCACTACGTCCCCGGCGACTCCGCTGCCGACATGGACCTGTCCGAAGAGGCGATCCCCGCCGGCACAACGGTCGCCGTGCGCGGCATGGGCCTGTCCTTCTACGACGTCCTCATGTCGCTGACCGAGGGGCGCGGCGGCCGGTTCGTCCGCGACGCCGGGGGACGGCTGCGCTACGAGCCGTCCGGACGCGAACCGCGGATCGTGGCCGGCTCACGCAGCGGCCTGCCCATCCCGGCCCGCGGCCGCAGCCAGAAGGCGCCCAACTACGTGCACCGCGGCGCCTTCCTCACCGACGAAGCCGTCGACGCCGCCCGCACCCGGCGCAGGAAGACCGGCGGCAGCGGCCGGCTGGACTTCGTGGCAGACCTCCTGCCCCTCGTGCTGCACGAGATCCGGCACGTCTACTACACCGGCCACACGCGAGCCCGGCACGGCGACCGGGCCGCCGAGAACTTCGCCGCCCGCTACGTGCGCGAGATCGACGCCGGCGGTGACGGCGCCCACGCCGTCGCCGAAGCCGGCCTGGACGACACACCCCGACTGGACCCGTGGCGGCTGGCCCGGCCCTTCACCGGCGAGCACTTCGACAGCCAGGAACAATGGCGCGCCCGCCTGACCGAGGTCCTGCGCCAGGACCTCGGCGAAGCCGCCCTGGGCACGGTCGACGGACCGCTGAAGGCCGCCCTCGACACCCTGCGCGACCTGCGCGGAGTCCTGCGCTCCGCAGTGGACTACGGAGGGCTCCTTCCCGACTCCTACGACCGGGACTTCCGCCGCGGCTACGTACCGGTCAACGCCCTGCTCTCCGCCGGTCCGCCCATGCTCCGCACCGAGCAACTGCTCGTCCTGATGGACCACGGCATCGCCGAAGTCGCGGGCCCGGACACGCGGTTCGGGACCGACGCGGCGGCGGGCCGATTCACCGTGCACTCCCCTCACGTGCCCGGCTCCCCGCGCCACGCGCAGGCGCTCGTCGACGCCCGGATCCCGGCTCCCGACCTGACCCGCGACCGCTCGCCGCTCATCAGGCAGCTGCTCCGCGACGGTCTGGTGCGGGAGTTCGTCAACCGGGACCCGGCCACCGGCGAGGAGTTCGCCACCGGAGGCATGGACATCGAACGCGACTCCTTCCGCGTCATCGACGCGACAGGCCGCGCCCACCACGGGCTGTACGCCCTGGGCGTTCCCACCGAGCACGTGCGCTGGTTCACCCAGATCGGCAACGGACGCCCGGGCCTCAACACCGAGTTCCGCAAGGTGGCCGACGCCGTGGCCGCCGAGCTGCTGCCGGCCGCCACCGCACGCGACACCCGCGCGCTCGCGCCCGTCGCAGCCCGAGCATGAGAGGACGAAGGAACATGCCCCGAGACGAGACCGCCGCGACCCGCGCCTTCCGCGCGGCACGCGACGTACTCCTCGAACACCGCGAGGACCTCGACGCCGCCCGCCGGGCCTTCACCTGGCCGCGCCCGGAACACTTCAACTGGGCCCTGGACTGGTTCGACGTCCTGGCCGACGGCAACACGGACCCCGCCCTGCGCATCCTGGGAGAGGCCCCCGACGGCACGGCCGACACCGAGGTCACCTACGCGCAGATCTCGCGCCGCTCGGACCAGGTCGCCGTCTGGCTACGGGCCCTCGGCGTGCACCGGGGCGATCACGTCCTGGTCGTGCTGCACAACCGGGTCGAGATGTGGGAGACCCTGCTCGCCGTCATGAAACTCGGAGCGGTCGTCGTCCCCACGTACACGACGACCACGGCGGGCGAACTCGCCGACCGGATCGAGCGCGCGGACATCCGGCACGTGATCGCCGAGGCGGAGACCGTGCCCCGGTTCGCCGGGATCGGCGGGACCTGGACCCGGGTCGTGGCCGGCGGCACGGCCCCGGGCTGGCTGTCCTTCGACGCCTCCCACCAGGCCGGAGACGACTTCCGGCCGGACGCGCCCACCCGCGCCGACGCCCCGCTCTTCCGCTACTTCACCTCCGGCACCACCTCCCGCCCCAAGATGGTGGAACACACCCACCTCAGCTATCCGGTGGGCCACCTCTCCGGCCTGTACTGGAACGGCGTGCGCCCCGGCGACCGGCACCTCAACGTGTCGGCACCCGGCTGGGCCAAGCACGCCTGGAGCTCCTTCTTCGTCCCCTGGACCGCAGGCGCCACGGTGCTCGCTCTGGCCACCCCGCGCCCCGGCCCCCGGGACGTCCTGACCGCCCTGCGCACGCGGAACGTCACGACGGTGTGCGCACCGCCCACCGTCTGGCGCGGCATGGTCCAGGAGGGGTTGGGAGCGCGCCCACCCGCACTCAGGGAGGCGACCGCCGTCGGGGAATCCCTCGAACCCGCCCTGTTCCACACCGTCCACGAGGCATGGCAGCTCCAGGTCCGGGACGGGTTCGGGCAGACCGAGACCACCGCGCAGATCGGCAACCCCCCGGGCCGCCGGGTGGAACCGGGCCGGATGGGCTGGGCGCTGCCCGGCTACGACCTGCGCGTCCTCGACCGGGAGACCGGCCACGAGGTACCCGACGGAACCCCCGGCGAACTGTGCGTCCGGCTCTCACCGGCGCCCGCCGGAATGATGACCGGATACGCCGGCGACACCACGAGAACGGACCAAGCCTTCCGCGACGGCCACTACCACACCGGCGATCTGGTGCTGCGGCACCCGGACGGCTCCTACGCCTACGTGGGGCGCACGGACGACATGTTCAAGTCCTTCGACGTCCGCATCTCCCCGCTGGAACTCGAACGCGCCTTGCTGCGCAGCGCCGCCGTGGCCCAGGCCGCGGTGGTACCGGTCCCGCACCCGGTCGGCCTGTGGCAGGCCAAGGCGTACGTCGTTCCCGCGCGCGGGCACCACCCGGGAGCGGAGACGGCACGGGCCGTCTTCGCCGAGGTGACCCGCGCGTTGCCGACCGAGAAGTGGGTCAGGCTACTGGAGTTCACGACGGACCTCCCCCTCACCGCCTCAGGCAAGATCCGCCGGGCGGAGCTGCGCTCCCGGCCGCGCGGCGGCGCCACCGTCCATGAGTGCCCCGTCACGGAAGGGGCGCCGCGGTGAGCGGGGACCCGCTGCTCTGCCTGTGCGCCCGAGTCCCCGAGTCGGAGGTGGTGGCCGCGGTCAGGGCCGGGGCCACCGACGTGACATCGGTCGGCGACGCCACGGACGCGGGCACGGGTTGCGGCGACTGTCTTGTCGACATCGAGGACCTCTTGGCCGAACGAGCCTCCGCGGCATGACCTGCGTCTGGACGCTGCCGAACGGTGCGGGAACGGGTTCGAGGGCGTTGACGCCTCGGTTGTTCGGGTTGCGGGGAGCGTTGTATTACGGGCGTGTGCTCGGGCGGGATTGAGGCGCCGTTCTTCGAAGGCCGAGCTTCGGGGAGTTGAGGTTGGAGGGGTTGGGCTTGGGGGAGTTGAGCTTCGAGGGTCGAACTTCGGGATTCGGGTTTCGAGCTGTGTTTGTGGGGAATGGGTGGATGGGTTCTTTTCCCACCCACCCACCCACCC
>NZ_JBHYTK010000092.1:0-31981 GCF_042749255.1 Streptomyces sp. NPDC059524
CCCCCCCCCCCCCCCCGGGGGCCGCGCCCCCGGGGGGGGGGGGTACGCGAGGGGGTTTGTGGGCGGGGCGTTCCGCGGGTTTATCCGCCGCCCCGGCCGCCCTGGGCGCCCTCTTCGCGCGGGCGTCCGGGACCGGTCCGCGGCCGGCGGCGTGGTCGGCGAAGGCAGCGGCCGCCTTCTCCGCGTCGCCGGCACGCAGCAGGTCGACCAGGCGGCCGTGCTCGTCGGCCATGGCGCTCCAGTCGCCTTCGAAGAGCGGGTCCGAGATGGCGCGCAGGGCCCGCAGGCTGGGCTCGACGACCTCCCACATGCGGGCCAGGAACGGGTTGCCCGCGATCTGGCTGACCAGCGTGTGGAACTCGATGTCGGCGTCCCGGAACCGGCTCACGTCGTGCGCCGCGACCGCGGCACGCATCCGCTCCACCAGCGCGTCGAGCTCCCGCAGATGGTCGTCGGTGAGGTGCTCGGTGGCGAGCTGGGCGGCCAGCCGCTCCAGCGGTTCGCGCACCTGGCGGGCGTACTCGGCGTCCTGCGAGGAGATCTCGACGACGAAGTGCCCGCGGCGCGGGACGTGCATGAGCAGGCCCTCGCGGGCGAGCCGCTTGACCGCCTCGCGAACCGGGGCCTGGCTCACGCCGAGGCGCCGCGCGATCTCCGACTCGACCACGCGCTCGTTCGGCCCGAGGTCGCCGTCGACGATGGCCTGGCGCAGCAGGTCGTACACCTGGTCCGAGATCAGGGTCTTGCGGAAGCGGTCCTTGTTGGTGGCCAGCGTGGAGACGAATCCAGCCGACGCATTCGATGTCATGGATTCCCAATCGTGCGACGGAGCGAGCCGGTTGTGCCATGATACGCGCTCATCGTCTATCGATGGTCTCCACCAGCCGCTTCGCCAGCCACTCCAGTTTGACGACCTCGTGGGCGGGGCCGCCGCCCTCGTGATCGTTGTAGGGGTAGACGGACATCCGCTTGTCCGGCTCGCCCTGCCCGCGCTCGGCGCCGTAGTGGTTGAAGGCCGCGTACACGGTGGACGGCGGGCAGATGTGGTCCATCAGGGCGACCGAGAAGAGGGCCGGCGCGGTGGCCCTGCGGGCCAGGCTGACGCCGTCGAAGTAGGCCATCGTGCGGGCGACCGTGGCCGCGTGCTCCCGGTGCCGTTTCACGAACTGCGCGACCTCGACGTACGGCGGGCGGTCGGTGATCGTGGTGGCGCGCGGGAAGTGGCACAGGAACGGCACGTCCGGCATGACGCCGACGAGGTCCGGCACCAGTCCCGCCGCGGCGAGCGCGATGCCGCCGCCCTGACTGGTGCCGGTGACGACGACGCGCGCCGGGTCGACGTCGGGGTGGGTGCGCACGGCGGCGACGGCGCGGACCGCGTCGGTGTAGAGGCGCCGGTAGTAGTAGCGGTGCGGGTCGAGGACGCCGCGGGTGAGGAATCCCGGGGCCGCGGTGTCGCCGGTGGCCGGGTCCGGGTCCGGGGTCTCGGCTCCCTGGCCGCGGGTGTCCATGACGAAGTGGGCGTATCCGGCGCAGGCCCACAGCCGCGTCTCGTGCGGGGCACCTCGGCCGCTGCCGTATCCCAGGTACTCCACGACGGCGGGCAGCGGGCCGGTGCGGGTCACCGGCAGGTGCAGCCAGCCGCGCACCGGATGCCCGCCGTATCCGGCGAAGGTCACGTCGAAGGTGTCGACGGTGGCCAGCCCGTTGTGCACGGGGGCGAACGTCGCGGCGGTGGCGAACTGCTCCTGGCCCGCGAGGGTCTGCTGCCAGAACGCGTCGAAGTCGGCGGGCTCCGGCAGGTTCGGGCGGTATCTCTCGAGCTCGTCCAGGGGCAGGTCGAAGAAGGCCATGGAGCGTCTCCGCGGGGGTCGGGGCCGGCCCTGCCGGGCCGGGACAGTAGGTCATCACCTATCGATTATCGAAGGAATCGAATCAGGGGGATTCGCGGCGTGTCAACCACTCAGCCCGTACACCCGCACGGCGTTCGCGTGCAGGACGTCCTCCCGCTGCCGTGCCGTGAGGCGGGCGAGGCCGAGCCGGGACAGGGCCAGCGAGGCAGCGCGGCTCCCGCGGGGCAGGCAGATCGGCCAGTCGGATCCGATCAGGCAGCGCTGCGGGCCGACGGTGTCCACGACGCGGCGGACCAGGGCCGCGACCCGTTCGCGCGGGACTCCGTGCTGCTGTGTCAGCAGGCCGGAGATCTTCACGACGACGTTCGGCACCGCGGCGGCCCGGTCCAGGTCCGCGTACCACTCCCCCGGGTCAGTGCGCAGGTTCGGCGGATTACCGAGGTGGTCGACGACCACGGTGAGCGCCGGATGCCGGGCGGCCACGTCCGCTGCGGTGCGCAACGCGCCTGCGAGGAGGTTGAGTTCGAGGACAGCCCCGGTGTCGGCGAGGACCGGGAGCAGGGCGCGGGCGGGCGCGGGAGTGTCCGTCCAGCGCGGCCCGCCGAGCCGCATCCCGCTGGGGCGGCTCTCGCGCGGTTCCGTGAGCAGGGCGCGCAGCCGGTGCGGGCCGGCTGCGGCGTGGACGTGCAGGTTCGCGACGTATCCCGCGACGAGGTCCGGCCGCAGCAGCCGCGCCGCGCGCAGGGCGTCCGTCTCGCCGGCGTCACCCCGGGACGCCTCGACGAGGATCGCCCCGGACAGGTCCGGGGTCGCGCCGGACGCGGCGAGGTCGTCCGCGTCGAAGGTCCGGTGGTGCGGGCTGTCGGGGCGGATCCAGGGGAATCCCTGGGCCGGGTCCCACAGATGGACGTGGCAGTCGATCACGGTCGACAGCCTCCTCGGGGGTGGTTCCGGAGTGGCTCTGGGGTGGTTCCGGAGTGGTTCCGGAGTATTGACACGCCGGCTCGCGCCGGTGAGTCTAACCATCGGCTATCGATGGTCGATTGTGAAGGGTGGGGGCACGTGAGGCACGGGACCGAGCGGAGCAGCGCTGCGGACACGACGGAAGCGGTGCGTCGATGAGGGCCGGCGCCGGGCACGGTCCGCTCCTGCGGGCGGACCGCCCCGTCACGGAGATCCCCCGATGGGCCACCCTGGAGCGGGAGTTGTTCGCCCTCCAGGACAAGGCGTGGCGGGTGTTCGCCGACCGGTACACCGAGGGCGACGGACGCCTCGTGTTCCGCGACACGCTGGGCCGGGGCCTGGACGGCCGCGACGGCGTGGACGACTTCTACGAGCCCTTCTTCAACTGGCCGACGCTGTACGTCCTCGGCGGCAGCACGGAGCTGCTGGCCGCCGCGCGGCGCCACTGGGAAGGGGTGAGCGCGCAGCTCACCGAGATGGGCATGCTGGAGGGCGGCCTGGAGCGCGGCTACGACTGGTTCCACCAGGGCGAGGGGCTGCTGCTGTTCTACGGGCTGTGCCTCGCCGATCCGGACGACGCCCGATTGCGTGAACTGGCCTGCCGCTTCGCCGACTTCTACCTCCCGGGCGGCCCGAACTACGACGCCGCGCACCGGGTGATCCGGGCGCCGCACAACGGGTCGGCGGGCCCCCGGTGGGGATTCAGCGACGAGGACGCCTGCTTCCCGTGGAGTCTCGCGCTGCGCCCTTACGGGCTGCCGCTCGACGGGATGCCCGACGTGACGTCCTTCGACGAGCTGGCCGCGTCCCCCGAGCGGGCCCGCGCCTACGGCCGCGCGATGTGGGACCGGATGGGCCGCGGCGACACGGTCGTGAACCTGGCGGCGACCGGGCTCGCCACCAACGCGTATCTCCTGGGCGGCGGACAGCGCTACGCGGACTGGGTCGCCGAGTACGCCGGTGTCTGGCTCGAGCGGCTCGCCGGGCACGACGTCGTCCCGGACAACGCCGGGCTGAGCGGCCAGGTCGGCGAGTACCTGGACGGCCGCTGGTACGGCGGGCACTACGGATGGTCGTGGCCACACGGGCTGTCCCCGGTCGCCAGCGGCACCCTGGTGGGCGCGTCCAACGCCACCCTGCTGACCGGCGACACGGCCTTCCTCGACCTGGCCCGCAACCCACTGGACGCCGTGCTGCGCCGGGCCGAGCAGCGCGGCGCGGACGAGCGGGGCACGCTCGGCGAACGCTGGGATCCCCATCTCGCGGCGATGACAGCCGACCGCACCCTGATGGTCCCGCAGCGGCACAACGACTCCGGCTGGTTCGACTTCACGGTCATGCCGGGCCAACTCCCGTTGTCCCTGTGGCACTTCAGCCGGGCGCAGTCGGACCAGGAGCGGATCGAGGCGCTGCGGGCCGGCTCGCACTGGGACTGGACGGCGGTGCACACCCAGCGCATCAAGGACGAGGCGGGGCACGAGGAACCCTGGTACGAGTTCCTGCACGGCCGCAACCCGGACTTCCCCGAGCGGATGCTGCGCAGCGCGCTCGCCTCGTGCCAGGAGCGGCTCGACGCCATCGCCGGGGACCCGGTGGACCCGGCCGTCGGCCCGGACGCGCTCGGCATCCACCACTGGCAGCAGCTCAATCCGGTACTGACCGAGGCACTGCTGCAGCTGACCACCGGCTCCCCGCAGGTCCTCTACAACGGCGGTCTCGCCCATCTCCATCTGCGCTACCACGACGCCGTGGAGCGGCGCCCGGGACTGCCGCCCGACGTCGCCGCGCTCGTCACCGACATCAGCCCGGACCACACGGCGGTGGAGCTGGTCAATCTGGGCGGGGCGGCGCGCTCGGTGATCGTGCAGGCTGGTTCCTTCGCCGAGCACGTCGTGCACACCGTCCGCGTCGACGAAGGCCCCGCGCACGAGGTCGGCGGCCCGTACTGCCGTGTGGAACTGCCCGGCCGGACGCGGGTGCGGCTGACGCTGGCCATGACCCTGCGGGCCGGCCGGCCCGCGTACGACTCCCCCTGGCAGGAAGCATGATGACCGCGTCCACGACCGACCGGGCCGCGTCCCGGACGCCCTTCGCCCTCCCCCGCATCGGCATCGGGACCGCGCCGCTGGGCGGGCTCTTCGAGGAAGTGTCCGAGCAGGACGCCGCCGCCACACTGCGCGCCGCTGCCGAGGCAGGTATCAGCTACTTCGACACCGCGCCGCGCTACGGGCACGGCCAGGCCGAGGAGCGCCTCGGCCGGCTGCTCGGGCCGGCCGGGATCACCGAGCCCGTCATCTCGACGATGGCCGGATGGCTCCTGCGCCCCGGGCCCGGCGGCGCGCCGGGCGAGGTCGTCACGGACTGGACGGAGGCCGGGATCCGCCGGTCCCTGGAGTCGAGCCTGGCCCGGCTGGGCCGGTCCTCGGTCGACATCCTGTATCTGCACGACCCGGACGACTACCCGGAGGAGGTCAGGCGCACGGCCTATCCGGCGGCACGAAGGCTGCGCGAGGAGGGGCTGGTGCGCGCGATCGGGTTCGGCATGAACCACAGCGCACCCCTGGCCGCGTACGTTGCCGAGTACGAGGTGGACGTGGTCCTCATCGCGGGCCGGTTCTCGCTGCTCGACCACGAGGCACTGACGACGCTGCTGCCGCTGTGCGCACGGACCGGGACGGCGGTGGTCGTGGGCGGCGTCTTCAACACCGGTCTGCTCGCGGACCCGTCACCCGACGCGATGTTCAACTACCGTCCGGTTCCCGGGCGGGAGCTGGCCCGGGCGCAGGAGTGCCGGGCGCTGTGCGCCGAGTTCGGCGTGCCCCTGTCCGCGGCCGCGGTCCAGTTCCCCTTCCTGCACCCGGCGGTCAGCTCGGTGGTCGTCGGCTGCCGCTCGGCGGCCGAGGTGACCGCGAACGCGGCGGCGGCCCGCTTCTCCGTCCCCGACGGACTGTGGGAGCGGCTGACCGACGCCGGGTTCGTGCCGCGGTCCTTGCTGGACGGCTGAGGCCTGGATCGCAGCGTTCTCCTCCAGGATCATCTCGGGCGTCGGGCGTCGGAATCCCCTGGTGAGCCAGAGCAGGTACGCGAAGCCCGCGGTGAGCCGGCAGGTGCCGATGGCCAGTGCGGTCGCGCTGAGTCGGCTCATCAGGTGGCCGGTGACGCAGGCGCCGGGCGCCACGGTGGTCCAGTCGGCGAACGTCCCGCCGCCGCGCTCGCTGAGTTTCGGCGCTCGGCAGCGACGACGCCCGAAGTGGTCAGGTGATCTAGCGGATTCACGTGATGTGCCGCGCGTGAGGGGTTGAAAGTCTGGTGTCCCGCACCCCCGAAGGACACAGCACATGCAGATGGATCCACCGAGATCAGCAGCAGCACCCACTTCCTGCACTCATTACGCGGCGGACACCGTTCCCGCCGCGCGGCGCCGGACCTTCTGGCGTGAGGCCCTGGCCCGGACGTTCGGCGGCGTGGACATCGCCGTACCCGAGGAGGTGCGGTCCGGCACCATCCGCACCGCGGCGCTGGGGCGCGTGCAGGCGGTCACGGTGGAGAGCGAGCCGCAGGTGGCGCGCCGGACCCGAAGGCTCATCTCGTGTGCCGACAATGAGAACTACGTGGTCGTGAAGCTGTTGAGCCGGGGCGGTGCCCGTGTCGAGCAGGATGCGCGGGACAGCGTGGTGAGACCTGGGCAGCTCTTCGTCTATGACATGGCGCGCCCCATCAGCCTGGCACTCCCGGAACCGTTCCAGACGAAGTCTCTGGTGCTGCCGCGAACAGTCCTCGGCCTCGGAGAGGCTGACGTCGCCCGGATCACGGCCACCCCGCTCGGCGCCGAGTCGGCGATCGGGGGTCTTCTCTCGCCGTTCCTGTCGCAGTTGGTGGATTCGGCCGAGTCATGCCCGGAGCCGGCCGGCGAGCTCGTGGCGCGGAACGTGGTCGATCTGCTCACGGTCCTGGCCGACGAGCGCCGGGGCGCGGACACCCTGGAGTCACCCAGCGGATCCCGGGTGTTGCTCACGCGGATCCGCGCGTTCATCGACGGCAATCTCAGTGATCCCGACCTGACTCCTGAGGTCGTGGCCCGCGCTCACCACATCTCCGTGCGCTACCTGCACAAGCTGTTCGAGGGCGAGGGCATCACGGTCAGCCGGTGGATCCAGCGGCGGCGTCTCGAGGAGTGCCGGCGGGCGCTGGCGCGCAGGGACGCGACGCGCACCACGGTCGCCGCTGTCGCCCACCGGTGGGGATTCACGAGCGCGTCACATTTCAGCCGGGTGTTCCGGGCCGCGTACGGGCAGTCCCCCGTCGACTGGAGGGACTCCGCGGCAGCCGCACTCGGCGCACCGTCCGCCCGACCGGCCGAAGGGAACCAGGGGGCGCACCGCGAAGCCGCGTGACCAGACGCCCGTCTGTCAATTGTGCGATGAGCTGCAGTTCTTGTCATAGTGACCCCCTGAGGTCGCTCCATCACCGTTGACGGTGGCGGGGAGCGGCCCACCTGTATCAAGGGGAGGGCAAGGTGGCGGGGTCGGGCGGACCGCTGTCCCGTGACGGGCTGCGGGGCCGTGAGCCGGAGCTCGCGGAACTGCGTACCCTCATCGCCTCCGTAGCCCGTGACGGTTGCGGCGCTGTCGCCCTGCTGCGTGGCGAGGCGGGCATCGGGAAAAGCACGCTGCTCGCGGAGGCCATCGCGCTGGCGGAGGGCGCCGGGTATTCCACCGGTCTCGGCAAGGCCGACGAGCTGCACCACCTCGTGCCCTTGTCCTCACTGGCAGGTTGTCTCCTGGGCGGCGCGCGGCCTTTGCTGTCCGGTGACGCCTTCGCCGACCTCGCCCGCCACCACGATCAGCGGATCCGGCTCGTGGAGCGACTCGCCGAAGTGATCGAGGCGCGGGCCGGCCACACGCCGGTGCTCATCGCGCTCGACGACGTGCAATGGGCGGACCAACTGAGTCGCTTCGCGCTGCGGCAGCTGCCCGCGCGGCTCCAGAGCTCCCCTGTCCTGTGGCTCCTGACAGGTCGCTCGGGGCCCACGGCCTCCGGCGAGGAAATCCTCGCCGCCGCGCGTGGCCGGCTGCCGGTGAGTACCTTCCGGCTGGGGCCGCTGTCTCCCGCGGCCATGAGTCGGCTCGCCAGTGACACCCTCGGTACGGAGGCCGACGAGCCGACCCGGATTCTCCTCGAGGGTGCCGGTGGAAATCCTTTCCTCGCGGTGGAGTTGCTTCAGGGACTGCTTTTCGAAGGCGGTCCGCAAGGGGCTTCCGGCCGGACCACGGTACGGGACAGGCCCAGCGACCGGGACACGAAGATCGAGGTGCAGGGGGTCGGCCTCTCGCTCCATGGCACAGCCGGGTCCGTGCCGACCGGGCTCGTGGCGGGGGTGCGCGGACGGATCGACTCGCTCGGCCCGGCCACGCGTGACTTCCTGCGGATGGGGGCCGTCCTGGGCCGCCAGTTCGCCTTCGCCGACGCGGCGGCGCTCTGCGGGCAGTCGCCCGCCGTGCTGATCACGGCGCTCGACGAAGCGGTGCGTACGGGGCTGCTCGAGGACGACGGCAAACTCCTCTCCTTCCGGCACGACCTGCTGCGGCAGGCGGTCTACAGCGACATTTCGCCGTCGGCGCGCAACGCGCTGCACCGGGCGGCCGCGCACCGTCTCGTCGCGTCGGGGCACCGGCCGATCGACGCCGTGTCGCACATGCTGCTCGGTGCCGAGGCGGGTGACGAGGTGGCCGTCGCGCTGCTGCGTCAGGCAGCCGACGACGTGCTGCCGGTGACACCCGGGCTCGCGGCCGACCTCATGACACGCGCCCTGGAGCTGATCTCGCCCTCGGAGGCGGCCTGGTTCGACATCGGCGAGCAGGCGATCGGCTGTCTGATCCGGGCCGGCAGGAATCGCGAGGCGCTGACGACCTGTGACCGGCTCCTGGACGCACATCCGCCGCTCGCGGTGTTCGGGCGCCTGCAGGCCGCCCTCGGTGGGGCGCTGTGGAACCTCGACCTGGCCGAGGAACTGTGCCGCCGCACGGAGGCCGCGCTGGCCGTGGGCAGCACCTCGCCCGAGGTGGGGGCGCGGCTACGTGCATTGCGTGCGCTCGCCCTGTCGCGCGGCCGGGATCTGGACACGGCGCGGGCGGCGGGCGAGGAGGCGCTGGCGGCGGCCGTCTCGGCCGAGGACCGCCAGGCGCACGTCCTGGCTCTGGCGGCGCTGGGCGAGGTCGCCCTCAATTCGGGCGACGGCAGTGCCGCGCTGACGCGTTTCACGGCGCTGAGCGTCGTGGACGGTTCGTTCCGTCCCGAGGAGGTCGTCGCCCTTCAGCACATGGACCGGTTCGACGAAGGCGACGAGTTGCTGCGGCGAGCGGCGGACGGAGCCGGTTCACATCGCCAGGCCATGCTCCTGTGGGCGCAGGCCCAGCAGCATCTGGGGCGCGGCCGGCTCGACGATGCCGAGGCGCACTTCGTGACGATGGAGGCGTTGGAGGACGCCGTCCAGATTCCGGTGCAGCAGGTCAACTCCCGGGTGGTGCGGGCCTGGATCGCTCTGCAACGGGGTGATCGCGCCGGGGCCGGGGAGCAGTTGATGGCGGCGCGGCAGCGTCTGGCGGTCAAGCCGAATCCGGGCAACCGTGCGGCCGTGGGCTTTCTCGAGGCCGTGCTCGCCGGACACGACGGAGACGTCCGGGTGGCGGCGCAATCGCTGTGGCGGTTGCAGGAGATCGGCCCGTTCATGCGCTGGCGGCTGCTGCGCACCTGGGTCGGTCCGGCGGTCCGGGCAGCTCTGCTGGCCGGGGACCGTGCGCTGGCCGAGGACTTGTCCGCGCAGGCGGCGGCTTACGCCGAGCGCAACCCGGAGGTGCCTACCGCGATGGGGATCGCCGCCCTGACCGCCGGTCTCACCGCTGGTGATGTCGGGCTGCTCGAACGCTCGGTGACATTGCTGGAGGCAGGGCCGCGCCCGATGGTCCTGGCGGAGGCCCGGACCGAACTGGGGCGGGCTCTGCTGACAGCGGGACGGACTACAGAGGCAGCGACTGTTCTCGCGCTTGCCCGAGACGCCTTTGTCGTCTCGGGCGCGGTGGGTGCCGCGGCCGGCGTGCGGCGGCTGCACCAGGGTCCGGGCGGCGCTTCGGCGGCCGGTGCCGGCACCACCGGCCGCGCCCGCCCCGTGCAGGGTTGGGAAGCTCTCACGGCGTCGGAGCGGAAGGTGGCTCGGCTGGTCGCCGCGGGGCACACCAACCGGTCGGCCGCAGAGGCCCTCTTCGTCTCCCCCCACACCGTCAACACGCATCTGACGTCGGTCTTCCGCAAGCTGACCGTGACGTCGCGGGTGCAGCTGACGCATGTGGTGCTGGCCCGGGGCGATGCGGAGTAGACCCCTCCGACCGTCCGTATTCACACATCCGTCACACTTTCATGCGGTACTCACCTCTCCACCGCTGCGCGGCATGCGCAGTGGCACCCTCATGCGCAGGAAAGGCACCACCGTGAACGCACCAGCAGGACCGTTCGGGCGACCGCTTGCCGCCCTCGCGACAGTCGTCGCACTGGTCCTGGTCGTCGCCGGCTGCGGCACCGGCGACCCCTCCGGCTCCGCTCGAACCGAGCGGGTGACCTCCCTCACCGTGCTCGACTACTACACCGACACCACCGAGCACGCCCACTGGGGTGAACTGCTCACCTCCTGCGGCAAGAAGGCGGGGGTGACGATCGAGCACCGCAGCGTTCCCGGGCCGTCGCTCGTGCCCACAGTCGTGCGGCAGGCTACCGCCGGGACACTGCCCGACCTGCTGATGCTCGACAACCCCGATCTCCAGGAGATCGCCCGGTCCGGCGTGCTCACGCCGCTCCGCACGTACGGCATACGCACCGACGGCTTTGTCTCGGGAATCGTCTCGGCCGGCACATACCAGGGCGAGGTGTACGGCCTGGCCCCCACCGTGAACACGCTCGCGCTCTACTACAACAAGGACATGCTCGCCGAGGCCGGTGTCACGGTCCCCCGCACCTGGAACGAACTGCGGGAGGCCGCCCGTGCCACGACCCGGCCCGGCCGCCACGGGCTGGCGGTCGATGCCGACGCCTCGTTCGAAAGCACCTTCCAGTTCCTGCCGTTCCTGTGGTCCAACGGCGGGGACGAGCAGCGTCTCGACACCCCGCAGGCCGCCGCGGCACTCCGCCTGTGGACCGATCTCGTGCGGGACGGGTCCATGTCCCGGTCCGTGCTCACGTGGAACCAGGCGAACGTGCACGAGCAGTTCCTCGGGGGCAAGGCGGCCATGATGGTCAACGGGCCGTGGCGGATGACCGAGCTCGAGAAGGCGAAGGGCCTGCGCTGGGGCGTCGCCCCGCTTCCCGTCCCCCGGAGCGGCAGGTCACTGGTCACCCCGCTCGGCGGCGAGGTCTGGACCGTGCCGCGCAGCGAC
Source organism: Streptomyces sp. NPDC059524 (assembly GCF_042749255.1). Classification (NCBI taxonomy): domain Bacteria; kingdom Bacillati; phylum Actinomycetota; class Actinomycetes; order Kitasatosporales; family Streptomycetaceae; genus Streptomyces; species Streptomyces sp. NPDC059524. Next base: position 11,240 of record NZ_JBHYTK010000092.1, read on the forward strand.
TCGCAGGCCCGCCGGATCAAGGCGGCCCAGGTCCTGGACTGCCTCAACGACCCCACAAGCATGCAGACCCTGGCGAACTGGCACCACACGGTCCCGTCCCGCAAGGACGTGGCTGCGCGGTACGCGAAGCAGGTCCCCGCGATGGCCGCCTTCGTCGAGAGCGTCCGGGGCGCGCGGGCGCGTACCCGGGATCTGGGCCCCGCCTGGCCGAAGACGGCCACCGCCATCCAGACCGCCGTCCAGGCCGCGGTGTCGGGACGGCAGACTCCCGAGGAAGCGCTCAGGCGTGCGCAGCGCACGGCTACGGACTCCTGACACCGGGGGCCGGACCCGGGTACAGCCCGCTGAGGCGGTGAGGGCGCGGCGACGGGACACCGTGGTCCGTGCCGCGTTCCTCGCCCCGGCCGCCGTGTATCTGCTGCTGTTCCTCGGCCGACCCCTCGTCGACAACATCGAGGCGAGTCTGCGCGAGTCCACCGCGACGACGCTCCTCCGTGGCCAGGCACCGTTCACCGGCCCGGACAATCACGTGCGGCTACTCACCTCGGACGAGTTCTGGCGGGCGGCGGCCACGACCGGCCTGTACACGGCCGGTTCACTGGTGACTCAGTTCACGGCCGGGCTGGCACTGGCAGTGTTCTTCCACCGCCGCTTCCCGCTCGGCCGTCTGGTCCGCTCGCTGATGCTGCTGCCATGGCTGATGCCGCTGGTCGCGACCGGAACGGCCTGGCGATGGATGCTCGACGCGGACGACGGGGTGGTCAACGAGGCACTGCGCGCACTGCACCTCGTCACCTCTGACGTCCCTTGGCTCACCGGCACCCAGGAGGCTCTCTGGTCCGTGGTCCTCGTCAACACCTGGGTGGGCATCCCCTTCAACACCGCCCTTCTGTACACCGGTCTGCAGGCGATCCCGCCCCAGGTCTACGAGGCGGCCCGACTCGACGGGGCCGGACCCGTACTCCTCTTCCGGTACATCACCTGGCCGCAACTACGGCCGACGGCCACTGTTGTCCTCGCCCTGGGTGTCATCTACACCCTCCGCGCTCCGGACATCGTGCTGGCCCTCACCGGCGGCGGTCCCGCCGGCGCGACGCAGACCCTCGCGGTCCTCGCGTACGAGCAGGCATACACGCAGTACGAGTTCGGGCGTGCCGCAGCCACAGGCAATGTGCTCGTCCTGGTCTCGCTCGTCCTCGCCCTGATCCATCTGCGCGCGCTCCGCCGCGCCCGGCGTCTTTGAGGAACGAGAACACGTGGCTCACATACGACCGCTGAAACGGCGCCCGCGACCCGCACGCCGCTCGGCAAGCACGCTCGTCGCGATCGCTCTGCTGGCTCTGATGCTCTCCCCCGTCTACGCGATGGTGAGCGCCTCCGTGCAGCCCGCCGGTCGTTCCCAGCCGGGTGCGTGGCGTCTGTCGGAGGCAGATCCCGGAGGCTACGTCACGGCCCTCCACGACCAGGCCGGTGCCCTCGTCACCAGCCTGGTCGTGTCGCTCGGTACCGCGGCCCTCAGCCTCGCGCTCGCCGCTCCCGCGGCGTACGCGCTGACGCTGTCCCCCGTGCCTGGCGCCGGCCCGTTCCTCTTCGCTGTGCTGTTCCTCCAAGCGGTGCCCGGCATCAGCGTCGCGAACGCGCTGCACGGCTTCTACGCCGACACCGGACTCCTCGACTCGTACCTCGGCCTGGTACTCGCTGATTCCACCGCCGGCGTGCCCTTCGCGGTCCTGGTCCTGAGGACGGCCATGGGGGCGGTCCCCCGGGAGGTTGCCGAGGCGGCCCGGCTCGACGGGGCCGGACACGGCCGCGTGTTCCTTTCCATCATGCTGCCCCTGAGCAGGAACGCACTGTTCACAGCTGGTCTGTTCGCCTTTCTCTTCGCCTGGGGCGACACCTTGTTCGCGCTCACCTTGACGACCGGCGACACGGTCCGGCCGGTCACGGTCGGCCTCTTCGACTACCTGGGTGCCCACAGCACCCGATGGAACGCGACCATGGCCACGGCGGTTCTGGCATCGCTGCCCGCGGCGGTGCTCGTCGTGGTGGCGCAGCGCCACATCACCACGGGCCCCGCCTGCGGAGCGACACAATGAGGACCGTCGTCGGAGGTCAGAGCGTCCGTCGCACTCCCGCGTGGCGCTCCAGGTTGCGCAGTTGGACGGACAGGTCACCCTCCATCGCGGCGTGCGCGGGTCCGCTGCGGCCGATGGGCAGCACCTCCTCGCTGCGCATGTCCTCCAGCATCAGGGCGAACGCCGCGTACATCGCGACGAGCGCCACGACGAGGCCGAGCACTCCCGAGGCGCGCGTCAGCCATTCGGCTCCGGTCAGTCCCGCGAGGCCGGTGGCCGCCCAGCGGGGCAGCGAGACGGCGAGGACGCACCACAGCGCACGCTTGGGCCTGGTGACGGCGGTCATCAGCGCCCCGAAGCACAGCAGCGCCAGGTTGAACACGCCCAGCACCCGAAGGCCGTCGGGCGCGTCCGTGAGCATGATGAGCGCGTACGGCAGCCAACTGCCGGCGAACACCGCCATCAGGGTCGCCGCGATGACGTCGCGCGCTCCGAAGGCCAGGTAGCTCACCAGGAGTTGCAGCGCGAAGGCAGGCAGCACGCACAGGGCGACGGCCGCGCGGGCCTCCTCGTCGAACACCCCCAGCTGCAGGCACGCCGTCATCACGGAGGCGATCGCCACCGTGAAGAAGCCCAGCGGCATGGGTGAGGCGATGGGGCGCAGCGTGATCCGGGTCATGGACCGCAGGTCGGGCTCGAAGCGGCGCCCGCCGGCCGGGGGCACAGTGCCGGCGGTCTTTCCGACGGCGTCCGCGGCCTGGAACTCGGTGGCGGATTCGGGGTCGGGATCGGGGTTCATTCGGGTTCCTCGGCATTCAGTGCGTGAAGCAGGGGTCGACCAGGGTGTACGGGGTGCCGGGGGCCGCACCCCGCGCCACGCGCCACCGGTGGTGCTCGGCGGACTCGGTGGCGGCCTCCGCCACCAGCGCGGCCTGCCGTACGCCGCCCGCCTGGTAGCCGCCGAAGCGGGCCACGGGCGACCACTGCGGAGCGATCGGGGGCAGGGCCTCGTCGAGGCCCTCGTACTCGGCGGAGGCGTACACGATCCGGCCGTCGACGACGGTGAGTACGGCCTCGATGTCGGGGATCACCTGGTCGGGCACGGTGAAGTAGTCCTCGGAGAGAACCGTGAGGTCCCCGAAGTACCCCTCGCGCAGGATGCCCTTGACGTCCTGCTCTCCGGTCAGCCTCGCGCCGCCGCGGGTGTAGAGGCCGAGTGCGGTCTCCCTGGTGAGCAGGTTCGCGGGCCCGCGCAGCGGCGTGCCGCCGACGGTCCGGCCGGTGATCAGCCAGTGCAGCGCCACCCACGGGTTGTAGGAGGACACCCGTGTCGCGTCGGTGCCCGCGGCGACGGTCAGGCCGCGGTCGATCATGGCCCGCACCGGCGGAGTGTGGGCTGCCGCCTCGGCGCCGTAGCGGTCCCGGAAGGCGGTGCCCTGGAAGGACATGCGGTTCTGCACGGACACCGCGCCGCCCAGGGCGGCGATCCGGTCCAGGCTGCCGGCCGAGACCGTCTCCGCATGGTCGAACAGCCAGCGCCCGCCGCCGGGGAAGAGCCCTTCCGCCGCGAGCTTCTCGAAGACGGCCAGGTCGCGTCGGATGGTCTCGTCGTAGGTGGCGTGCAGGCGGAAGCCCCAGCCGTTCTCGACCAGAATCCGGACGGCCTGCTCGAACTCCGTCTCGTACCCGGCGGCGAGTTCGGGCCGGGGTTCGGAGAAGTTCTCGAAGTCGGCCGCGGCCCACGTCAGGTTCTCCCCCGCTCCGTTGAGCCGCAGCCATGCGTCGCCGTCGCCGGGCTTGACCATCTCCGTCCAGCGCTTCAGATCGGCGAGTTCCTGGCCCGCGGTCTGCGGGAAGAGGTGGTAGGCGATACGCAGGGAGAGTTCCCCGGCCTCGGCAAGTGCGGCGACGGTGGCGTAGTCGTCGGGGAAGTTCTGGAAGCCGCCTGCGGCGTCGACCGCCGAGGTGAGTCCGAAGCGGTTCAGCTCGCGCAGGAAGTGCCGGGTCGAGGTGCGTTTGTCGGCGGGGTCCAGGGTGGGGGCCTTGGCCAGGGTCGAGTACAGGACGAGCGCGCTGGGTGCCGCGAGCAGGACGCCGTTCGGCTCGCCGTCGCGGCCCCGGACGATCTGGCCTCCGCGCGGGTCGGGGGTGTCGCGGGTAAATCCGGCGGCATGGACGGCCGCACGGTTCATCAGCGCCGACTGGTAGAGGTGCAGGACGAACACGGGGGTGTCGGGTGCGGCCGCGTTCAGTTCGGCCACGGTGGGCATCCGGCGCTCGGCGAACTGCTCGGCGGTCCAGCCTCCGACGACCCGGATCCACTGGCCCTTCGGGGTTCGGCCGGCCTGCTCACGCAGCATGGCCAGGGCCTGCCGGAGGCTGCGCACACCGTCCCAGCGCAGTTCGAGTACGTAGTTCAGGCCGCCCCGGATGACGTGCAGATGCGAGTCGTTCAGGCCCGGGATCACACGGCGGCCCAGGGCGTCGACGACCCGGGTGCCGGGGCCGACGAGGGGCGCGAGCTCGTGGTCGTCGCCGAGGGCCGCCACGCGGCCGTCGCGGACGGCGACGGCGCGGGCGTGCGGACGGCGGGGGTCGCCGGTGAACACCTTGGCGTTGCGCACCAGAAGGTCGGCGTGCGCGGGTTCCCGCCGCGGGGCGGGCACGAGGCCCGCCACGGGCATGCTGGTCGAGGGCCCGGTCATGCGAGGGCCTTGCGCAGGACGTCGGTGGCGACGCAGAGGGCGAGTTCGGCACCCTGGGTCTCGCGGAGCGCGTTCAGCATGACGAAGTCGTGGATGACCCCCTGGACGCGCAGGGCGGTGACGGGAACTCCGGCGGCGCGGAGCTTCGCCGCGTACGCCTCGCCCTCGTCACGCAGGACGTCGGCCTCGGCGGTGATCACCAGGGCCGGCGGCAGTGCTGCCAGCTGCTCGACGGAGGCGCGCAGCGGAGATGCCGTGATCTGGGCGCGCTCCGCCTCGTCGGTCGTGTACTGGTTCCAGAACCACTCCATGGCTTCCCGGCGCAGGAAGTAGCCGGTCGCGAACTGCTCGTAGGAGGCGTTGTCGAAGCTCGCGTCGGTCACGGGATAGAACAGGACCTGCTGGACCAGGCGCACGTCGCCGCGCTGCTTGGCCATGAGGGTGAGGGCGGCGGCCATGCTGCCGCCGACGGAGTCGCCCGCGACGGCGATCCGGGTGCCGTCGAGGTTCTTGTTCCGTCCGTCGCGAACGATCCACTGGGCGACGGTGTAGTTCTGCTCGATGGCGACGGGGTAGCGGGACTCGGGCGACAGGTCGTACTCGGGGAAGACGACGGCCACACGGGCGCCGACGGCCAGTTCGCGAACCAGCCTGTCGTGAGTGTGCGCGTTGCCGAAGACCCATCCGGCGCCGTGCAGGTAGAGGACGACAGGCAGGATGCCGGTGCTGCCGTGCGGGCGGACGATCCTGGCTCGGACCTCGCCGGTCGGTCCGCCGTTCACCGTCACCCATTCCTCGTCGACGGCGGGCAGCGCAACGCCCTCACCGCTTTGGACGTCGTCCACCGCCTTGCGTCCTTCGGTGACGGGGAGCTGGTAGAGGTACGGCGGCTGCGCGGTGGCGTCGGCGAACGCCTGGGCGGCGGGCTCGAGTACGGGTCGGTCGGTCATGGGGTGTGCTCCTTGAGGTGGGGTGTTCGCGGTGCTCGAGGGGCGGCGCGGTGCGGGCGCCGGAAGGTCAGCCCCGGACCAGCGGGGTGTCGACGAGGTGCTCGGCGAGGAACCAGACCTGCGCCTCGCCGGTGCGGATGACGTCGGAGACCAGCAGGTCGGTGCTGCCCTCGTCGCCTTCCGCGGAGAGCCGGGCGGCGGCGTCCCGTGCTTCGATCAGGATGCGCTCGTGTGCGTCGAGCAGCCGCGACAGCATGACCGGCACCGGCTCGACGCCGTTCGGCGGTCGGGGGATCGCGGTCAGTTCCGCCACGTGGCGGGGGTCCCCGACGGCGACGCCACCGAGGCTCTGCACTCGCTCGGCCAACGCGTCCACGATCCCCAGCTGGGTCTCCGCGTGCTTGTCCAGCATCAGATGAAGGGAGTAGAAGGTCGCTCCCCGCATGAGCCAGTGATGCTTCTTGTAGAGGGAGTAGAGGATCTGGGTGTCGGCCAGGACGCGGTTGAGCCGCTGGCAGGCGTACATCCGGGTGTCGTGGCCGAGACCGATCGGCAGCTGCTTGAGTGTGCCGAAGGCCTGGGTCTCGGCGCCCTTCTGGTGGGTCAGCGGCTGGCCGCCGCTCTGCGCGTTGGTGAGGGTGTCCATCTGGTCTTCCTGTTCGGGAGTGAGATCGAGGGAGGGGCCGGGCGCCCGGCCGGGGGGACTCGGGCGGCCGGCCCCGGTCTGGTCGGCTCGCGCTCAGCGCGCGGTGGGAGCGGCGGGCCGGTGCAGCAGGAGCCGGGTGAGAAGTCCGCTGGCGAGGCCGGCAGCGAGGGCGACAGCCGCCCACCACGAGGGGTACGGCGGGAGGCCGAGGACCGCGTCGAGGGACCATTCGCCGGGTCCGGTGGCGGCGAGGGCCGCGGAGGTGCAGATGAGAACGAGGGGGTACTCGTACCCGTCGTGCTGCACCCAGAGACCGTTGTGCCACTTCACGGTGAGCGCGACGGTCATGACCCCGATGGCCCCGGTCGCCGCGAGCGGCGTCAGCAGCCCGGCGGCGAGCAGCAGACCGGAGCCGATCTGACCGCCTCCCGCCGCCAGCGCGGTGAGCGCTCCTCCACGGAAGCCGTCCGCACGGAACTCCTGGGCACCGCCCGCGAGTCCGGCGCCGCCGAGGCGGCGACTGACTTTCTGCACGCCGTGGCCGGCGACGAGAAGCCCCACCAGCAGACGCAGGATCAGAATGCCGGTGTCCACGTGGTTCAGCCCGCGGCGTGCGCGCCGATGACGCTCTGCGCGTACACGACACCGAGACCGTACGCACCCGCGTGAGCCTTGACGATGTCCATGACCGCGCCGTACGTCTCCTGACGAGCCCAGTCGCGCTGCAGCTCCAGCAGCACCTGTACCCAGGTCACCGGGACGGCGCCGGCCGCGATCATGCGCTGCAGTGCGTGCTCGTGGGCCGCCGGGCTGACACCACCGGAGGCGTCGGAGACCACGTACACCTCGTACCCCTGCTCCAGGGCGGAGAGTGCCGGCAGTACCAGGCAGACCTCGGTCCACAGGCCCGACAGGATGATCTTCTTCCGACCGGTGGCCTTGACGGCCGCCACGAGGGCCTCGTCCTCCCAGGCGTTCATGGTGGTGCGGTCGATCGCCTCGTGCTTCGGGAACACTTCGGCGAGCTGCGGCAGCAGAGGTCCGGAGAAAGAGTCGGCGGCGACCGTGGTCAGAACGGCCGGAACGTCAAATGCCTTGGCCGCCTTGGCGAGACCCACGGTGCTGTTGATGATCGCGGCACGATCGCCGCTCCCGGTGCCGAAGAACATCTGCGGCTGGTGGTCCACGAAGAGCATGATCGAGTTGTCGGGCGTCAGAAGATCGGTACTGGGAGCGGCCTGCACCTTGGTGATGTCGAACATGAGGGGTCCTTTCAAAACGGTGTGAAGCCACCCGCCGCGGGTACGTGGCGGGCGGAACGCCTCGAAAGCTACGGCCGTCCGGGCACCTGGGTTTTGCCTACAGTGCACAGCCCCTGACACGACAGAGCACACTCCGGGCAGCCGGAACGGGAACGGCCCCAGGTCGGTGACCTGGGGCCGTTCCCGTTGACATCCGATCCCGGACTCATTCGAAGCGCAGGTCGGCTATTTGCTGCACGAGGGCGGTGATGTGTCGTCCGCGGAATCCGCTCGGGGCGGGAGGGCCGACATGACGGCGGCCAGTTCACCGCCGGCGCGACGGATCCGCCCGGGCAGACCGTCGGTGTGGTCGTCCCCCGCGGATCCCCAGTCCTCGGATGCCGCGTAGACCGCGGTGGGCACGACCGCCGCGCGCAGATACGCGAAGAGCGGGCGCAGCGCGTGTTCGAGGACCAGGGAATGGCGGGCGGTACCGCCGGTTGCCGCGATCAGAGCCGGACGCCCGGTGAGCGCATCGGGGGCGATCACGTCGAAGAAGGATTTGAACAGCCCGCTGTAGGAGGCGGTGAACACCGGAGTCACGGCGATCAGGCCGTCTGCTCCCGTCACCGCGGCAATGGCCTCCTCCAGTCGAGGTGGTGCGAACCCGGTCACGAAGTGGTGGGCGATGTCACCGGCGAGGGTGCGCAGTTCGACGACCTCGACCGACACGGTGTGACCCACCTCGGCGAGGTCGTCGCGGGCTGCCTCGGCCAACCGGTCGGCGAGCAGCCGCGTGGACGAGGGTGTGCTCAGTCCAGCGGAGACGACGGTCAGTCTCATGCTGCGCCCGCTCCCTGCTGGGTCGCCGCCTCGGTGACGCGTGCCACGTGCGTGGGAGCGTCCGGTATGCCGGCGGGTCGCACGGCGGCAAACTCCTTGCGCAGTACGGGAACGACCTCTTCGCCGAGGAGGTCGAGCTGTTCCAGGACGGTCTTCAGAGGCAGGCCCGCGTGGTCCATCAGGAAGAGCTGCCGCTGGTAGTCGCCGACCGTCTCCCGGAAGGACAGGGTCCGGTCGATGACCTGCTGGGGAGAACCCACCGTCAGCGGCGTCTGCTCGGTGAACTCCTCGAGAGACGGCCCGTGGCCGTACACGGGTGCGTTGCCGAAGTAGGGGCGGAACTCCCTCATGGCGTCCTGGGAGTTCTTCCGCATGAAGACCTGTCCGCCCAGGCCGACGATGGCGTCTTCCGGCCGGCCGTGACCGTGGTGCGCGAATCGGCGGCGGTACAGCAACACCATGCGCCGGGTGTGGTGGGCCGGCCAGAAGATGTTGTTGTGGAAGAAGCCGTCGCCGTAATACGCGGCCTGCTCCGCAATCTCGGGGGTTCTGATGGATCCGTGCCACACAAAGGGCGGGACGCCGTCCAGGGGCCGCGGCGTGGAGGTGAAGGCCTGGAGCGGCGTTCGGAACGTGCCCTCCCAGTCCACGACGTCCTCCCGCCACAGTCTGCGCAGCAGAGCGTAGTTCTCCTTGGCCAGGTCGATGCCCTGGCGGATGTCCTGGCCGAACCACGGGTAGACCGGGCCGGTGTTGCCGCGCCCCAGCATGAGGTCGACGCGGCCGTCGGCCAGATGCTGCAGCATCGCGTAGTCCTCGGCGATCTTCACCGGGTCGTTGGTGGTGATCAGCGTGGTGGCGGTGGACAGGATCAGTTTCTCCGTGCGCGCCGCGATGTGGCCGAGCATGGTCGTCGGCGACGACGGGACGAACGGGGGGTTGTGGTGCTCGCCGGTCGCGAAGACGTCGAGGCCTACTTCCTCGGCCTTGAGTGCTCTCCTGAACTCGTCCGGTTCCCATGCCCGGGAACCATGATGCCGGGGTGCGCCTGGACACAGGCGTCACCCCGGCGGGTCAACTGCGCGGCACTACTTGCTTCGCTGCACTACTTCGCCAGGAAGGCGAGCAGGGCGCTGTTGACCTCCTCGGCGTGAGTCCACAGCAGGCCGTGCGGAGCGCCCTCGATCTCGACGTAGTCGGCCGCCGGCAGCGCCTTGTGGAACGGGCGCGCCGTGCCCTCGGCCGGAAGGATGCGGTCGGCGGTGCCGTGCAGGATCAGGGCCGGCACGTCGACGGCGGGGATGTCGGCGCGGAAGTCGGTGTACCAGGTCGCCGGCGCGGCGGACGCGGCGAAGGAACCGCCGCGGGCAGCGGTGTCCCAGCTGTTGCGGACGGCCTCCTCGCTGATGCGGGTGCCCAGGTTCTCGTCGAGGTTGTAGAAGTCGTTGAAGAAGGCCGTGTAGTAGGCGTAGCGGTCGGCCTTGACCGCGGCGACGACTCCGTCGAAGAACTCCTTCGGAGCGACACCGTCCGGGTTGTCGTCGCTCTTGAGGAGGCAGGGCTCGAGCGAGGCCAGGAAGGCGACCTTGGCCACGCGCTCCGTGCCGTACGTGGAGACGTAGCGGGCCACCTCGCCCGTGCCCATCGAAAAGCCCACGAGGACCGCGTCGTGCAGGTCGAGGGTCTCCATCACGGTGTTCAGGTCGCCGGCGAAGGTGTCGTAGTCGTAACCGGTGGCCGGCTGCGAGGACTGCCCGAATCCGCGGCGGTCGTACGTGATCACGCGGTGGCCCGCGTCGAGCAGCGCGGCGGTCTGCCGCTCCCAGGAGTGACCGTCGAGCGGGAAGCCATGGATGAGGACAACCGGCTGTCCGGAGCCCTGGTCCTCGTAGTACAGCTCGATGGGGCTGGTGTTCTCCTGGCCCACGGTGATGTACGGCATGAAGCGTCTCCTCGATGCGAATCGATATGAAATAGCAGGTCCGCGCACTGTTCGGCGGGGATGAGAGTGAAGCTACGGCCGAGGAGGAACCGCCGGTTGCCGCGTCACGCACTGCGTCTTGTCCACGAGTGCATGGTTGCGCTCCGGGCCGAACAGGCAGCGTCTGCGACAAGCGGCGGACGCGGCGGCCCGAGGGATGGCTGCAGGACGCCCGACCCTGCCCGTCAAAATGGCGCCGACCACCGCATGCCACCCGGGCACGGTGGCGGAAGGAGACTGCGCGATGAACAAGAACAGGCTGGAGGCCTTCAGCGATGGCGTCCTGGCCATCATCATCACCATCATGGTGCTGAGCCTGAAGGTGCCGGACGGTGACAGCCTGTCAGCACTTCGGGACACCACAGGCAACGCGCTGCTGAGCTACCTGGTGTCGTTCGTCTATGTGGGCATCTACTGGAACAATCATCACCACACGCTGCAACTGGTCACCCGCATCGACGGCAGTGTTCTCTGGGCCAATCTCGGCCTCCTCTTCTTCCTTTCCTTCCTGCCGTTCACGACAGCCTGGATGGACGAAACCGACTTCGCTCAGACACCCGTCGTCGTCTACGGCATAGATCTCCTCCTGATCTCCCTTGCCTACTTCGTGCTGCAGGCGACGATCGTCAGGATCCAGGGGGAACGTTCTCCGCTGCGTCAGGCGGTCGGGCGCGACAGGAAGGGCAAGGCTTCCGTGGCCCTTTACCTGGTGGGGATCCTGGCCGCCGCGATCGACGGGGGCACCGCACGCATCGGGGTATGGCTCGGGCTCGGCACGTTCGTCGCTGTGGCCGTGATCTGGGTGATCCCGGACCGCCGCCTCGACCGGGCCTTCCACCACTCCCACCACGACTCCGAGGTACGGCAAGCCGGATGATGCCGGAGGAACGGCAGAGGCAGAGGCGTCGGAGGACTGCCCTGCCCGCGTATATGTCCGGTGCCCGCGCTGTGCACCGGCCGGAATACGCCCTCACCATCGCCGGTTGCAACGGCACGTGGACCATCCTCAGGAGCCGCCCAGCGGCATACACCCGCTGCTTGCCGGCCGCTTCAGCCCCTACCGGTTCGATCCGTCCGCGGCGGTCGACGACCATGCCCTCGGACTGCTGCTGGAAGCCGCGCGGTGGGCACCGTCAGCGGGGAACTCCCAGCCGTGGGGCTTCTTCATCGCCAGGCCCGGCGAGCCGGAGCACGACCGGGTGCTCCCCCACCTTGCGCCGAGTTCGGCCCGCTGGGCGACGGATGCGAGCCTGCTCGTCGTCACGCTGACGCGCCGATACGTCGACACCTCACAGTTGCTCTACTCCGAGTTCGCGGACTACGACCTCGGTCAAGCCATCGCCCACATGACGGTCCAGGCCCAGGCCATGGGACTCGCCGCGCACCAGTTCCGGGCCTTCGACCTGGAAGGGCTCACGAAGGAGCTGGACCCGAACCCGGGCTGGGTGATCGTCTCCATGGTCGCGGTGGGCAAGGCGGCGGACGGACCGTCAGAGCTCCGCGGTCGGCGCAGCGTCGCGCACTTGCGCTCCGCTCCTTGGACACCGGACGAGTAGGCGATTGTCGGGCACGGCGCACCGCACCCCCGAGCAGCAGCCGCCCGGGCGAGGTCCGGTCGGACGATGAATGTGGTGACGGCCGAGCGCCCGACACACCTCCGCATGCGCCGGTTCCTGTCAGCGCACCCGTAGCCCCACCCGCACCCTGTCGATGATCGATCAAATGGGTCGCAAAGGTCACTCGCTCTGTGCAGGGCCAGGCAAAGGGTGCAAGGTGAATGTCTCGGCGGCACTGAGTGCCGTAAATGGGCCCAATGGTCGACCCCTGGTGCACTCTCACCTGGGCCCGCGGGCATGGTGGAGTGAGTGGCGCCCAACCGAGCGACACAACAGGGGACTTGGAGGAGGAGCCATGATGAGCGAGAAGCGCGCACCCGTCGTCGACGTTCGCATCGGAGGCTTCCGGATGACGTGGCAGTGCGTGCCCGTCCGCTTCGTCACACTCCTGGCGACGGGCGCCGGCTCTGCCCTGACGGCGTGGTGGACGACGAGGTGACTCGCGCTCCGGGCGTTGCTCTGGCGTTGCTCAACACCACTCAGCGGCAGGCCTTCCATGAGCTGCACCGGGCTCCTGAGCTCGCGCACCGCCCATGAACTCGCCGTCCAGGCCCGCGTGAACGACCGCTGCCTGCAGGTGCTCAATCAACCCCGCCGAAGGGTCTTCACGTTCTCCGTTGCAGGTCAACGGTCGAACAGCCTCTAAATCAACCGAGCTGCCCACGCTCACGTACCCCACGCGTCTGGGGCGGACGCCAGTCGTGGTGTCCTTCGGAGCCATGCGCCGGCCACCGAACGTACTTGCCGATCGTCGATCAAGGAGTCTTCATCCGTCTGCGCAAGAGGGCAGTTGCCGCCGTATTCGTGGCCGCCGCAGCCTTCACTTCCCCTGCCTCCCAAGGCATGGGGGCGCCCATGCCCTGGGAGACGAGCAAGGCCCGCACGTCCACCACCCATCACACCGTCTCCGCTGCGGCCGACGAGCGCACCACGGTCACGATGCTGTGCGGGGATCCCTGCTACCAAGAGGCGACCGCCCCGGGGTCAGCGGTCGGAGTAGCTGAAGTCGCCGACGGTCCAGGCGTTGACCTCTGCGATCGCGACGCGGTACATCCCGCCCGTTTCGGGGATGCCCATGCTTCCCTGCAGGATTCGCGCGACGTGGAAATGAAGGTGGGTGGGCACTCGGGCCGGACCGCCGCCGGCTGCGGATCCTGGCCGCGCTTCTCGCTCGGTGAAGACAGCCGCGAAGGGGCCGAGCTTCTCCGAATCCGTCAGGACCTGCGAGACCCGCTCCCGCCAGACCGCTTCGGGGGCCAGCCGGCCGGTGATGACCGCACCGCCGGTGACCACAGTCAGGGACATCTGTGTGCTCTGCTCGGACTCGACCGCGGTGGCGAGGTCGACGAGCAGTTCGTCAGGCTTCGACATGACCAAGGATTCTATGCCGCACGTCGTCGGGACAGTTGCCGGGTCCGGCGGGACAACCGCCGACATCGGTCAGGCGTAGAAGGGAGCCCACAGCCGGGAGCGGCCGCCGTCGCACGTGTTCAGGGTGACGTGATGGATCGCCCCGGATCCCGCGACAAGACAGGTCTTCGTTGCGTTGTTGATCAGTTGGTACCCATCCTGGGCACCGATGTCGTGCACCTTCCACAAGGCAGCCGGATCGTCGGCCAAGCACTGCCGCATCGTCGGCATTCCGTTGCGGGCGACCAGACACAGCTTGTCGCCGACGTTCTGCCGGACTTCGGTCACCGTTTCCAGGCCATCGACCATCAGCCAGGTCTGATACGCGCCACCGTTGCAGCCTGTCGTGTAGGGACCGTAGTCAGACCTGTAATCGAGGCACTCCCCCAGGCTGTAGGCCACGCTGCGCACCTGCATGTACGCCATCCCCGCAGCCTGTGCGGGCGCGGCACCGAGGCCCCAGCCCAGAGCAGCGGCCGCCACACCTACCGCGGCAATCTTCTTCAGCACGCGTCCTCCCCATTCCTTGGCACGACGTCTGCCCGGCGCAGATTAAAGAGGAGAACCAGCAGGCGCGACAACGGGAAAACGAGCCTGATCTGCCGCCTGTCATCGTTCGAAGTGACCACCCTCACCGGACAGTTGCCAGACAGCTCGCCCCCCAGCAGCCCAGCCGGCTGCGCCGCGCGATCTGGACTCATGACAGACCGCGGCACTGCTCACCGACGGCGTCGGCCGTGCCTCAGGGCTGGATCTTCTCCAGGTCCTCCAGGAGGCTCGGACGGGTCGGCTGCCAGCCGAGGGCGGTGCGGGTGTGTGCGCTGCTCGCCGGCTGGTCGGCCGCGAAGATCGGCCCGAGCGCGCCGAAGCTTTCCTGCGGCACCGACTCCGAGGGGACGCCGAGGCGCCGCCCGATGACCGCGGTGATGTCCCGTACGGCGTCGCCCTCGCCGGCGACAGCGTGCCAGGCGGTGCCGGCCGGGGCCTTCTCCAGGGCGAGCCGGAACAGCACGGCGGCGTCGAGCGCGTGCACGGCGGGCCAGCGCTGGGTGCCGTCACCCGGGTAGCCGGCCACGCCCGTAGTGCGGGCGATCTGGGTGAGGAGTCCGGCGAACCCGCCGTCACCCTCGTCGTGCACGGTGCGCGGCAGCCGGAGCGCCGTGCTGCGCACGCCGCGTGAGGCCAGGCCGAGGGCGCGCTCCACCGAGACGCTGCGCCCGCCGACCGGTCCGTCCGTGGGCAGCGGGTCCTCCTCGACGGCGGGGCGTCCCTGGGCAAGGGGCGTACCGGAGACGGTGACGAGTGGCTTGTCCGTACCCACGAGGGCGTCACCGAGTGCGCGGAGCGCGGCGCCTTCCTCGGAGACGGCCTGTGCGAGAGCCTCCGGCGAGCTGAAGTCGTTGCTGAAGGCGAGGTGGACGACGCCGTCCGCCTTCTCCGCCTCGCCGCGCAGCACGTCCAGGTCGGTGAGACCGCCGCGGACCACGTCGGCGCCGGCCGCGCGGGCCTTCTCGGCGGAGGCGTCGGAACGGGCCAGGGCGGTGACCGTGTGTTGCGCGGAGAGCAGTTCGGCGACGACGGCGGAGCCGATGAGGCCCGTGCCGCCGGTGATGAAGACGCGCATGGCGGACTCCAAGGTGCGAGGGATCAAGTGATGCGACAGGTGTCGCATCACTGACCACGCTACACCCAGTGATGCGACACGTGTCGCATCACTTAGGATGGTCTTATGCCGAGATGGAAGCCGGACGCCCGGCAACGCCTGGTCGTGGCGGCGTTGCGCCTGTTCGCGGAGCAGGGCTACGACAACACGACAGTCGCCGAGATCGCCGAACGCGCGGGCCTCACCCGCAGCACCTTCCACCGGCACTTCACCGACAAGCGGGAGATCCTCTCGGCTGGGCAGAAGACGCTCAGCCGCCTCCTGGTCGAGGGCATCGCCGACGCCCCCGCGGACTCGACGCCGATCGGGGCCGTCGCGGCGGGCCTGGAGCGCGCGTCGGGCGAGATGACCTCGTTCAACCGTGAGCTGAGTCCGCTCCTGCACGCTGCGATCGAGGCGAACGAGGAGCTCCAGGAGCGCAACGCGCTCAAGAGCGTCGGCATGGCCGCCGCGATGGTGGGCGCCCTGCGGCAGCGCGGTGTCCCCGAGGCGACCGCCCAAGTCGCCGCCGAGCTGGGCGTCCTGGCCTTCAAGCTGGGCTTCACCCGCTGGGCCGACCCGGCACGGGACGACGCCCCCGGTGAACTGGCGACGCTGACGCTGTCGGCGCTCGATGAACTCCTCGCGGCGGCACAGCGCCTCGACTAGACCCTTCGTCTCGTCAGAACATCCAGCCAAACGGTCGGTGCCCGCCCTGGCGACGTAGACCTCCGGTCCGGGGTCGGGCTCGCCCCGGATCAGGACGAGCTTGGGCCGAGGCCGGGCACCGGGGCTGAGTGTTCGTGTTCCGATGGACAAACGCTGCCGGTCAGCGCCCGTGGTGATGCATGACGTGCTTGGTCCGGGAGTAGTCCTCCAGAGCGTAGACGGAGAGGTCGCGGCCGTAGCCGGAGCCCTTGAAGCCACCCCAGGGGACCTCGTTGGCGAGCACCAGGTGAGAGTTGACCCAGACCGTTCCCGCGTCGAGGCGTGCTGCGACGGCGTGACTGCGGCGGGCGTTCTCCGTCCATACGGAGGCGGCCAGTCCGGCTTCGACGTCGTTGGCACGGCGGATCGCCTCGTCCTCGCCGGTGAAGGTCTCGATACTGACGACGGGTCCGAAGACTTCCTCACGGGTGATCTCGGCTCCCTCGGACACGTCGACGAGGACGGTCGGCGCGACGAAGTAGCCGGGCTGATCCTCGTCGATTGCGGTGCCGCCGACCACGGGGCGGGCCCCTTGGCTGATGGCCCGGCCGAGGTGGCCGCGCACCCGGTCATAGTGCGCCTTGGACACCAGCGGGCCGATCTCGATGTCCTCGCCCGCGCGTGGGTCGCCGACGGTGATCTGCCCGATCTCGCGGACGACGTGCGCGGTGAACTCCTCAGCGACTGATTCGTGGACGAGGACGCGGCAGGCGGCGCCGCACTCCTGGCCACTGTTCCAGAAGCCGGCGGTACGCAGGCCGGCCGCGGCCGCGGCCAGGTCGGCGTCCTCGAAGACCACGAACGGGGCCTTGCCGCCGAGTTCCAGGTGGACGCGCTTGACCGTGTCGGCCGCCGCGCGCGCCACGGCCTGACCACTGCGCGTCGATCCGGTCAGCGCGATCATGGCGATGTCGGGGTGGCGCGCGAGGCGGTCGCCGACCACGGGCCCTCGGCCGGTGACGACGTTGAAGACACCGGCAGGCAGCAGGTCCGCCACGAGTTCGGCGAACTTCAGCGTGGACAGCGGGGTCTGTTCGGAGGGCTTGAGGACGAGGCAGTTCCCGGCCGCCAGGATCGGCGCGATCTTCCAGGCGCCCATCAGCAGAGGGTAGTTCCAGGGGGTGACCGCTCCGATGACGCCGAGCGGCTCCCGCAGGATCAGCGAGGTGTGGTCGGTGACGTATTCTCCGGCGGCGAGGCTGCTGCCGCCGGCGCGCAGGGCGCCGGCCATGAACCGGAAGCCGTCGGCGGTCATGGAGATGTCGTCGCGTGCCACGGCGAACGGCTTGCCCGTGTCGGCCGCTTCCAGGCGGACGAGCAGTCCTGCGTTGACGTCGACGCGGTCGGCGATGGCCAGCAGGACTTCGGCCCGTTCCTTGGGTGTGATGCCGGCCCAGGCGGGGTGGGCGGCGCGGGCCGCGGCCACGGCCCGGTCGGTGTCCTCGACGCCGCCGAGCGGGACGCGGGCGAGCAGTTCCTCTGTGGCGGGGTTGAGAACGTCGATCAGCTCGGGGCCGGGTTCGGTGAACTTGCCGTCGACGAAGTGGCCCAGCGGGGGCAGTTCGTCGACGTCGATCAGCGGTGCGGCGGCTGCTGCGGCGCGGCGGACGGTGAACGTCATGGCAGAAAGTCCCCCGGGGCTCAGGCGTGGACGGTCAGGTGCGGCAGGTCGGCGAGGGCAGCACGGATGCGTTCGCGGTGCGCCGGCTCGATGTCGAGCAGCGGCTCGCGCGGAGCTCCGACGGGCAGGCCGATCTCCTGGAGCGCGGCGCGGACGCCCTGGATGAAGGGGCCGCCGGTCATCAGCGTGTCCATGAGCGGGTAGATGCGCTTCCAGCGCGCCCGGGCCGACTCCAGGTCGCCGGCGGTGAGCGCCTGGTGCACGGCGACGAGGTCGGCGGGCATCACGTTGGCGGTGCCGGCCATGACGCCGGCGGCGCCCTCGGCGACCGAGGCCAGCAGCAGGCTGTCCCAGCCGAGGTAGGTGGTGATGGCGTCGCCGTAGCGGTGGATGAGCCGGCCCGCCTGCGCCATGTCGGCGCTGGTGTCCTTGATGTAGCGGATGTTCTCCTGCTCCCGGGCGAGCGCGCCGACGGTGTCCGGGTCGAGGTTCACGCCGGTGGCGTCGGGGATGTTGTAGAGCATGACCGGGATGGAGACGGACTCGGCGACCGTGCGCAGGTGGCGCAGGGTCTCGTCCATCGTCAGAGCCTCGTAGTACGGGGCGACGACCATCACGACGTCCGCGCCCGCCTGTTCGGCGTGGCGGGTGAGGGCGATCGCCTCACGGGTGGCGACGGCGCCGGTCTGGGCGATGACGGGGACGCGGCCCGCGGCCTGGTCGACGACGGTCTCCACGAGCAGGCGCCGCTCGTCGCCGGTCATGGCGGCGAACTCGCCCGTCGAGCCGCCCGCGACGACGCCGGACACGCCGCCGTCGACGGAGCGGTCGACGAGCACGCGCAGCAGCTTCTCGTCGATGTCTCCGGCCTGGCCGTAGGGGGTGGCGAGGGCGGTCAGGATGCCGTTGTGCAGAGGCATGGTGGTTCTCCTTGGCGAGAGGTGGTCGAGGTTCAGGAGGCGGTGATCAGTGCCGTGCGGGCGGTCTGCCGGTGGGTGGCGATGAGGGCGCGCACGTCCGTCGCGGCGTTGAGGCCGGACTGGATGGCGGTCTCGGTGTAGAGGGAGCCCATGTAGTCGCCGGCGAGAAGGATCCGGCCGGTGCGGCGGGTGAGGACGGGCTGGAGCCTGCCCCTGCCGGGGAAGCAGTACGGGGCGCCCAGCGGGAGACGCCAGACGTGCGACTCGGTGACGTCCGAGGCGACGCCGGGCAGGACCTGGTCGAGGTCTTCGAGGTAGGTGGTGCGGATGCCGTCGTCGTCCAGGTCCATCAGGTTGCGCGCGAGGGTTCCGGGCGAGAACGTCATGAGGCTGGAGCCGGGGTGCCGTTCGCGGCTGTAGCCGTGCTGGATGTTGGACATGTTGAGCACGACGTTGAAGGACCGCTTGGGTGTCGCGATGCCGTAGGCGTCGTCCCAGGGGCGGCGCGAGGTCTCGTCGGTGAGGAACGCGGCACTGACGTAGGGCCCGTACTGGATCTTGGACAGGGCGTCGCGGACGTCCGCGTCGAGGTCGGGGGCGATGCGGTGGGTGACGGGGGCCGGGGTCGCGAGCACGGCGGTGCGGGCCTCGACCTCGAACTCGTGGCCGTCCTGCTGGTAGCGGACGACGACGGAGTCCTTCTTGTGCACGACCTCACTGACTGCGGCGCCGAGTTGTACGCGGTCACCGAGTGCCGCGCTGATGGTCTCGGTGAGGGTGGAGGGGCCGTTCACGATGGAGTTCGACAGGCCCGCGCCGATGTTCCACACGAGGCTGAAGTAGCCGACTCCGGCACCCGCCGAGATCTGGTCGATGTCGCCGGCGGAGCGGGTGACGGTCGGCTCGAACAGGGACTGGGCGTCGGCGGGGATGTCCCCGATGAACTCCTTGAAGCTGATGTCGTTCATGAAGTCGTAGACCCGCTGCTGGCGCTCGGCCTCGCTCTCGCCCTTGCGCCGGCCGACGATCCGGGCGTACTTGCCGACCTTCGTGAAGACCTTGGCGCCCGTGGTGAGCATGCCGATCCGGGCGGACAGCGGCATCGGGATGCGGAAGGGGTACGTCTCCACGCGGCCCTTGAGCAGGAGCTTGCCGTTCATGTGGAGGCCGGACAGGGAGCCGGGGACGGGGACGGCGTCGACGCCGGTGTTGTCGAGCAGCCACGAGGTGGCGGAGTCGCCTCCCGCGTAGACGTGCCCGCCCCAGTTCAGGAAGTAGCGGCCACGCTTTTCGGAGCGGATGCGGCCGCCGACGCGCTGGTCTGATTCCAGGACCAGGGTGTCGAGGTGGCGCAACCGCCAGGCGGCGGAGAGCCCGGCGATACCACCGCCGACGATGACGACGTCTTTCATGGGAGCCCCTTGATCTCCGGCGGGCAGACTGGTCCCGCTCGGTGGGTACGAAGCGCTGGTGAGGTGCCCGCAGGCGGGCCGTGCCCGCGCGGTGAACCGGACACCACAGTAAGATGTGATCACAGATCACACAATGGGTCGTGGGTGGCCGATTCCATGGCTCACTTGGCCGGCGTGCAGAACGATCAAAGATCAGACAGCGGGCCGCCTGGGACCCGAGCCTGTTTAGGATGCGCACGTGGATACGTCAAAACGCTTGGAACCGACCCTGTCGATGGCCGACCGCGTGTACGCGGTGCTGCACGAGTCGATCATGAGCGGGGAGTTTCCCGTCGGCTACCGGCTGCGGATCCGCGATCTCGCGGCGCTGGTCGGCACCAGCGAGATGCCGGTCCGCGAGGCGATCCGGCGCCTGGAGGAGGCCGGTTTCGCCGAGCGGGTTCCGCACCGGGGCTCGGTCGTGAAGGGCCTGGACCTCGCCGAGCTGGTCCACGCCTACGACGTCCGCCTCCTGGTCGAGGTCGAGGCCACCCGGCTCGGCGCCGCCCGCATCACCGAGGCCGACATCGCGCGCATGCGCGAGGGACTGGACCAGATGCGGCAGGCCATCACCGACGGCGACGTGATGGCTTACCTCGACCGCGACGAAGACCTGCTCGCCGTCCTGTACGGGGCCTCGGGCAACCCGGTGCTCGTGAACACGGTCCGCACCCTGTGGGGCCAGTGCCGCGCCTACAAGACCGTCGGTGCGCGCTCCGCCCTGGACCGGCCCGGCGACGACGCGCTGTGGCGGCACCAGGAGCGCCTGGTGAAGGCTCTCGAAGCCGGCGACGTCGAGGCGGCGACGGCGGTCACCCGTGAGTCGCTGGTCAGCGCGACGGACCGCATCAAGGCCCAACTCGGGGAGCAGCGCGAGCAGTAGCTCCGCTCCTCAGCCTGGGCAGCGCGCGGGGCGGGGTGGCGGTGCCGTAG
>NZ_JBHYTK010000093.1:0-31343 GCF_042749255.1 Streptomyces sp. NPDC059524
GCTCAGCCTCTATCGGGGAAATGCGGCGCGCAGCGCCATGCATTTCAGGGGCGCGGGGAACTGCGCGACCTGCCACGACGAGACCGGCACCCGGCGACGCACCGCACCGCC
This sequence comes from Streptomyces sp. NPDC059524, assembly GCF_042749255.1. NCBI lineage: Bacteria > Bacillati > Actinomycetota > Actinomycetes > Kitasatosporales > Streptomycetaceae > Streptomyces > Streptomyces sp. NPDC059524. The sequence goes on from NZ_JBHYTK010000093.1 coordinate 112, forward strand.
CCCCACCGAATCCGCACCCCGCTCACCGAAACCGCACCGCCTCCGCCGAGAACGCCCCGTGCCGGGTGGACCGCTGCCGAACCTCCAGCACCGGCCGCCCTTCCTCCGGCAGGACCCGGTACGCCACCTCACCCACCCCCACCGCGGTGACGACGGCCTCGCCGCCGTCCCCCCGGGGCAGCACCCGCCCCGCCTCCCCCCGAAGCCCCGTGGGCAGCGGCGTCGTCAGCACCGGCGTGCCGTCCCCGGGCAGCACGACGACCAGCGCGCGCGGTCCGCGCGAGGACCCCGTGTACCCGACCACGACCGCGTCCCGCGTATCGCTGTGCCGCAGCTTCAGCCACCCCCGCCGCCCACCCGGGTACGGATCGCCGACCCGCTTGGCGACCAGCCCCTCGATCCCGCGCTCGGGCAGCGTCTCGTACCAGGTCAGCGCCGTCTCCCGGTCGGTCGTCGACGGCACCGCCTGCAACGGCGGCCCGAGCGGCCCGAGCATCCCGACCAGCCGCGCCCGCCGCTCCGCGTACGGCCGCCGCCGCAGGTCCCCGCCCCCGTCCGCCAGCAGATCGAACGCCGCGTACGACGCCGGCAGCTCCCGCGCCAGCGCCCGGGCCCGCGCCCCCGACGCGGCCGCCGCCCGCCGCTGCACCGCCGCGAAGTCGGTGCGCCCGTCGTGCCAGACGACGACCTCCCCGTCGAGCACGGTCCCGGCGGGCAGCGCGAGCGCCGCCGCGACGAGGTCCGGGAACGCCCGCGCCACCAGCCGCCCCGAGCGGGCCTGGAGGACCACGTCCTCGTCCTCCCGGATCACGACCATCCGGTGCCCGTCGAACTTCGGCTCGAAGGCCCAGTCGGTGCCGGCCGGCAGCGCGTCCACCGACCGCGCGAGCGCGACCTCGACCCGCGCGGTCACGGGATCCGCCCCGCGCGGTTGAGGTTGATGAGCGGGCCGAGCAGATCCCCGTACCGTTCGAGGCGGGGCGCGATGGCGTCGGCCAGGAAGACCAGCTCCCGCGCGTCCGTGCAGGACTCGACCTCCGCCCAGGTCACGGGCGCGGACACGGTCGGCTCGGGCCGGGCCCGCAGCGTGTACGGGGTGGCGGTCGTCTTCGCGGCCGCGTTCTGGCTGTGGTCGACGAACACCTTCCCGGGCCGCAGCTTGCGCGCCATCCGGTGCACCACGAGCCCCGGAAGGTCCGCCTCCGCCTCCTGCGCGAGCGCCTTCGCGTAGGCGCTGACCTGTTCGGACGGCGTCGGCTCCAGGGGCGTCAGCAGATGCAGCCCCTTCGAACCGGAGGTCTTCGCGTACGCGTGCAGCCCGTCCGCCGCCAGCCGCTCCCGCAGCCACACGGCCACCTCGCAGCACTGCACGACATCCGCCGGAGCCCCCGGATCGAGGTCGAACACCAGCCGGTCCGCCCGCCCCGGCGCGTCCGCCTGCCACTGCGGCGTGTGGAACTCCGTGACCAGGTTCGCCGCCCACATCAGCGAGGCCAGGTCCTGGACGAGGATCTGCCGCGCGGGCCCCTGGGAGTGCGGCACCTGCGCCGTCTTCACCCAGGTGGGTGTCCCCGGCGGCACGTTCTTCGCGAAGAACCGCTGCCCGTCCGGCCCGTCCGGATAGCGCAGGAACGACACCGGCCGGTTGTACAGGTGCGCGAGCAGCGGGCCTGCCGTGGTCGCGTAGTAGTGCAGCAGCTCGCCCTTGGTGAACCCGGACGCGGGATAGATGACCTTGTCCAGATTGCTGAGCGTCAGCCGCCGCCCCTCCACTTCTGTGATGGGCGCCATACCGTAATACTCTGGCAATCCGGCCAATCAGCAACTATCCGGCAAACCTCGCAAACGGCGGCGCGAACCGGGAGGTAAACCGTGCGCTCCATCTGGAACGGCGCCATCTCGTTCGGCCTGGTCAGCATCCCCATCAAGCTGGTTAACGCCACCGAGAACCACTCCATCTCCTTCCGCCAGATCCATCTGGAGGACGGCGGCCGCATTCGCTATCGCAAGGTGTGCGAGCTGGAGGAGAAGGAGGTCCCGGGCACCGAGATCGGCAAGGGGTACGAGGAGGCCGACGGGTCGATCATCCCGATCACCGAGGACGACCTCTCCCAGCTGCCGATCCCCACCGCCCGCACGATCGAGATCGTCGCCTTCGTGCCGGCCGACCGGATCGACCCGCTCCAGATGGACACGGCGTACTACCTCTCGGCGAACGGCGTGCCCGCCGCCAAGCCGTACACCCTGCTCCGCGAGGCCCTGAAGCGCAGCCAGAAGGTCGCCATCGCCAAGTTCGCCCTGCGCGGCCGCGAGCGGCTCGGCATGCTGCGGGTCGTCGACGACGTCATCGCCATGCACGGACTGCTCTGGCCGGACGAGATCCGGGCCCCCGAGGACGTGGCCCCGGACACCCAGGTCACGGTCCGCGACGCCGAACTCGACCTCGCGGACGCCCTGATGGACACCCTCGGCGAGGTCGACCTCGACTCCCTGCACGACGACTACCGCGAGGCGGTCGAGGAGATGATCGCGGCGAAGGTCTCCGGCGGCGGCGCCGAGGAGGCCCCGTCCGCCCCCGCGGCGGAGGGCGGCGGCAAGGTCATCGACCTGATGGCGGCCCTGGAGAGCAGTGTGCGCGCCGCCAAGGAGGCGCGGGGCGCCTCGGGTGCCTCCGGCGCCTCGGACGTGGCCGAGGTGACCCACCTCGCGAGCCGCTCGCGCACGCCGAAGAAGCAGACCACCGCGAAGAAGACCGCGACGGCGAAGAAGAGCGAGCCCGCGAAGAAGTCGACCGGGGCGAAGAAGTCCACGACGGCGAAGAAGACGGCGAGCTCCCCGAAGAAGCAGGCCGCCTCCGCCAAGAAGTCGACGAGCACGGCGACGACGAAGAAGACGACGGGGAAGAAGGCCGCCCCGCGCAAACGCGCCTCGGCGTGACGCGCGGCGGGACGGCGCCGCTCACTTCCGGGGCGCGGCGCCCGCCGGCTCTCTGCGGAACGCCCACTCCATCTTCGGCTCCATCACGAACCGGAACGCGCGCTGCACCGGTGTCGTGCACAGCACGGTGATGACGGCCATCGCGAACACCGTCACGACGATCTCGCCCCACGGCGTGTGCACCCACGCCACGTCGTACCAGTCGCCCCAGCGGGACCCCTTCGCGAGGAACCCGTGCAGCAGGTACCCGTACAGCGTCCCCGCGCCGAGCGCCGTGAACCAGAGCCTGCGCCCCGGCACCCACGCGAAGAAGCAGGCCACCAGGACCACCGAGCAGCCGAACATGGCCAGCGTCATCACGGCCCCGCTCCACCCGGGCGCCGCCAGCTCCTGCGCACTGTCGCGCCGGTAGAACCAGGCCGCGTTCATCCGCGGAGCGGCCCAGTACGCGAACAGCAGCGCCGCCGCGAACACCGGCACCGCCGCGATCCGCGCCTCCTTGCGCCGCACCAGACCGAAGTGCTCCTTCTTCAGGCACAGCCCGAGCACGAAGAACGGCAGGAACTGGAGCACCCGCTGAAGGTCGAGGTCGTCACCGATGTCGGGGGAGACGGACGCCAGCGCGGCGATGCCGAGCGCCACCGGCAGCGGCCAGCGGATGACCTTCCACAGCGGCGTGGACAGCCGCCACACGAACAGCGCGCCCAGGAACCAGGTCAGGTACCAGGGGTCGAGCAGACTGATCGCCTGCTCCGGGTCGTCCCCGGCCGTCCGCTTGAAGAACGTGTACGCCACCTCGAAGACGACGTACGGCACGACCACTCCGGTCACCAGCCGCTTCAGCCGCCCGGGACTCGCGTCGAACGAGCGCGAGAAGTAGCCGGAGATCACGATGAACGCCGGCATGTGGAACGTGTACACCATGATGTACAGCGCGGCGGCGGCCCGGCTGTCGCCGCGCAGCGGCTCCCAGGCGTGCCCCATGGCGACCAGCACGATCGCCAGGTACTTGGCGTTGTCGAAGAACGCGTCCCGCGCCTTGCCGGGCACGGCCCGGCCGGCAGCCTTCGCGGGCCTCGCGGGAGGCGAGGGCGGCGCCGTGACGCTCTGTGCGGGCAGCGGGCTCCTGGCCGCCGCGACCCCGACCGGCTCGCTCACGATCCCTCCTGTATGAAACCCCGATCGATGGAACCTGAGCGCCCGATCGCGCATCTTCCAAGGTTTGCGAGGTTCAAGTGGCTGCGAGACATCCAAGGCACCGTAGTCACCCCGAGCACCCGGCGTAAACCCGGAGCCCCTCCGCGTGGCAAGCCTCACTGTCCCGGGCGCCGGCGCCGAAAAGGCCGCTCTGCCCGCCGAGTTCGGCCCGGAGCGCCGGCCGGCCCCGCTGCTCCGACGCGTGCCGCCCGCATGAAAAAAGACCCCGTCCGCAGCGTTTCCGCTGTGAACGAGGTCTTCGTCAGACACCCAATTCAAGGTGCCCCCGGCAGGATTCGAACCTGCGCACACGGCTCCGGAGGCCGTTGCTCTATCCCCTGAGCTACGGGGGCGTGCGCCTCGCGGTGCGGGGCGACGGTTAGAACCCTACCAGCTCCCACCGGGTCCTCATGAACAGGTATTTCGGTGCCCGAGCGTGCCGTCGAGCTCGCCTGTACGGGGTGGAAGTGGGGAAAACCCGGACGCCGCGGGTGGGGCCGACCTACTCTCGAGTGGTGCCAGGCGCGTCCGGCCGGGTCCTTGTCGTCGATGACAACAAGGTGATCCGGCAGCTGATCAGGGTCAATCTCGAGCTGGAGGGCTTCGAGGTCGTGACCGCGGCCGACGGTGCCGAATGCCTGGAGGTCGTCCAGCAGGTGCGGCCCGACGTCATCACGCTCGACGTGGTGATGCCCCGCCTCGACGGCATGCGCACCGCGTCCCGGCTGCGCGCCGACGCCCGGACCAGCGCCCTCCCCATCGTCCTGGTCAGCGCCTGCACCCAGCACGAGGTCGAGAGCGGCCTCGAGGTCGGCGTCGACGCCTTCCTGTCCAAGCCCTTCGAGCCGGCCGAACTGGTGCGTGTCGTCCGGCGGTTGGCCGAGCGCGGCCGCGCACCGCGCCGGACGCGCCCCGTCAGCGGCTCCGAGGAGACCGAACGAGCCGGGCGATAGAGAAGCGGTGGAGAAGGGGACAGGGCAGGGGAGCGAGAGCGGCGGCGGGACGGGGCGGACGTCCAGGGAAGCGTCCGCATCGCGGACCATCCGCTAAACCGAGTCGCCTACCCACCCCCCTCCTCGCCTACGCTTGACCCCGTGACCCCCATCGAGCTCACTGACACCGTCCTGCGCGCCGTGCGCCGCGCGGTCGAGGACGGTGAGCTCGGCATGGGCGCGGTCGAGAGCGTGGACTCCGGGCGGGCGCGCGTCGTGGTCGAGCGACCGCGTCCCGGCGGACACGGGGACTACGCGACGAACGTCGCGCTGCAGCTCGCCCCCGCCGCCGGCCGGCCCCCGCGCCAGGTCGCCGAGATCCTCTCCGCACGGCTCGCGGACAGTCCGGGGATCGAGGCCGTGGACGTCTCCGGCCCCGGCTTCCTCAACGTCGTGCTCCGTCCGGGCGGCTCCCCGCTCGTCGCGGAGGTGCTGCGCCGCGGATCCTCGTACGGGCACTCCGACGCGCTGCGCGGGGAGCGGGTCGTCCTGCGGATCCCGCGCGAGCCGCGCGCCGAGACCGTCGCCGACGCCGTCGCCCGCATCGCCCGCAGCCAGGGCGCCGAGGTGACCGTCGAGCACGCGGCCCGCGCGGACGAGGTCACCCTGCGCCCCGTGCCCGCCGACCCGCACGGCCTCGGCAGCGACGCCGGCCGCTGGGCCCTGCTGCACCCCGCCGCGCACGACCACCCCCGCACCACGACCCCCGAGGACCGCGCCGCCCACCTGGCCCAGCGCGAGTCCAACCCCCTCTTCCGCGTCCGCTACGCCCACGCCCGCACCGCCGCCCTCGGGCGGAACGCCGCGGACCTGGGCTTCGGCGCCGAGCCCGGTGACGTACCCGGACAGGACCCGCTGACCGGACTGCTCGCCGACCACCCCCGCGTCCTGCTCGCCGCCGCCCGGCACCGCGCCCCCGACCGGCTCGCCCGGCACCTCGTCGCCGTCGCCGACGCGTTCCTGACCGACCTGCACCCCGCCGCGCTGCCGGTCGGCGGGGAGAAACCCTCGGCCGCCCACCGTGCCCGGCTCGCGCTCGCCGAAGCCGCCGGGACGGTGCTGGCCGGCGGCCTGACCCTGCTCGGCATCGACGCCCCCGCACATCTCTAAGAACAGAAGTGAGCGCACCGCAGCCATGAGCCGTTCCGCACACCCCGCAGGCCCCCGCCACGCCGACGTCCTGCCCGAGGGTCACTACACCGCCCCGCCCGCCGACCTGAACGCGCTGGACGCCAAGGTCTGGGCCCGCACCGTCCGCCGCACCGAGGACGGCGGCGTCAGTGTCGGCGGGATCGAAGTCGCCCGGCTCGCCGAGGAGTTCGGCACCCCGGCCTACTTCCTCGACGAGGCCGACTTCCGCGCCCGCTGCGCCGCTTGGCGCGACGCGTTCGGCCCCGACGCCGACGTCTTCTACGCCGGCAAGGCCTTCCTCTCCCGCGCCGTCGTGCGCTGGCTGCACGAGGAGGGGCTCAACCTGGACGTCTGCTCCGGCGGCGAGCTCACCACCGCGCTGTCGGCCGGGATGCCCGCCGACCGCATCGCCTTCCACGGCAACAACAAGTCGGAGGCGGAGATCACCCGCGCCGTCGAGGCCGGCGTCGGACGCATCGTCCTCGACTCCTTCCAGGAGATCGTGCGCGTCGCCCACATCGCCGAGAGCCTCGGCAGGGTGCAGCGCGTGCAGATCCGCGTGACGGTGGGCGTCGAGGCCCACACCCACGAGTTCATCGCCACCGCGCACGAGGACCAGAAGTTCGGCATCGCGCTGGCCGGCGGCCAGGCCGCCGAGGCCGTGCGCCGCGCCCTCAAGCTCGACGGCATCGAGCTCATCGGCATCCACAGCCACATCGGCTCGCAGATCTTCGACATGGCCGGCTTCGAGGTCGCCGCCCGCCGCGTCGTCGGCCTGCTCGCCGAGATCCGCGACGAGCACGGCGTCGAGCTCCCCGAGATCGACCTCGGCGGCGGCCTCGGCATCGCGTACACCAGCGACGACGACCCCCGCGAGCCGCACGAGATCGCCAAGGCGCTGGGCGAGATCGTGACCCGTGAGTGCGAGGCCGCCGCGCTGCGCACGCCCCGCATCAGCGTCGAGCCGGGCCGCGCCATCGTCGGCCCCACCGCCTTCACGCTCTACACGGTCGGCACGGTCAAGCCCCTGGAGGGCCTGCGCACGTACGTGTCCGTGGACGGCGGCATGTCCGACAACATCCGCACCGCGCTGTACGACGCCGAGTACACGGTCGCGCTCGTCTCGCGCCGCTCCGACGCCGAGCCCGCGCTGGTCCGTGTCGTCGGCAAGCACTGCGAGAGCGGTGACATCGTGGTGAAGGACGCGTTCCTGCCCGCCGACGTCGCTCCGGGCGACCTGATCGCCGTACCGGCCACCGGCGCGTACTGCCGCTCCATGGCCAGCAACTACAACCACGCGCTCCGCCCGCCCGTCGTCGCCGTCCGGGACGGTGAGGCGCGGGTGATCGTCCGCCGCGAGACGGAGGAAGATCTCCTGCGTCTCGACGTCGGATAATGAAATACCTGTCTCATCATCCGGACCGGGGACAGAAACCCCGGTCCGGTGCGTGAGACTGGACCCACCGTAGGTACAGAGAAGTAAAGGGAAACGAGGTCGGATGATGCGTACGCGTCCGCTGAAGGTGGCGCTGCTGGGCTGTGGGGTCGTCGGCTCAGAGGTGGCGCGCATCATGACGACGCACGCCGACGACCTCACAGCCCGGATCGGCGCCCCGGTCGAGCTCGCGGGCGTCGCCGTGCGCCGCCCCTCCAAGGTCCGTGAGGGCATCGACCCGGCCCTCGTCACCACCGACGCCACCGCGCTCGTCAAACGCGGCGACATCGACGTGGTCGTCGAGGTCATCGGAGGGATCGAGCCCGCCCGCACCCTCATCACCACCGCCTTCGAGCACGGCGCCTCCGTCGTCTCGGCCAACAAGGCGCTGCTCGCCCAGGACGGCGCGGCCCTGCACGCCGCCGCCGTCGAGCACGGCCGCGACCTGTACTACGAAGCCGCCGTGGCCGGCGCGATCCCGCTGATCCGCCCGCTGCGCGAGTCCCTCGCGGGTGACAAGGTCAACCGCGTGCTCGGCATCGTCAACGGCACCACGAACTTCATCCTCGACAAGATGGACACCACGGGCGCCGGCTACCAGGAGGCCCTGGACGAGGCCACCGCGCTCGGCTACGCGGAGGCCGACCCGACCGCCGACGTCGAGGGCTTCGACGCCGCCGCCAAGGCCGCCATCCTCGCCGGGATCGCCTTCCACACCCGCGTACGCCTCGACGACGTGTACCGCGAGGGCATGACCGAGGTCACCGCCGCCGACTTCAAGTCGGCGAAGGAGATGGGCTGCACCATCAAGCTGCTCGCCATCTGCGAGCGCGCCGCCGACGGCGAGTCCGTCACGGCCCGGGTGCACCCCGCGATGATCCCGCTCGACCACCCGCTGGCCTCCGTGCGCGGCGCGTACAACGCCGTGTTCGTCGAGTCCGACGCCGCGGGCCAGCTGATGTTCTACGGCCCCGGAGCCGGCGGCGCGCCGACCGCCTCGGCCGTGCTCGGCGACCTCGTCGCCGTCTGCCGCAACCGCCTGGGCGGTGCGACGGGCCCCGGCGACTCCGCGTACACGCAGCTGCCCGTCTCGCCCATGGGCGACGTGGTCACGCGGTACCACATCAGCCTCGACGTGGCCGACAAGCCCGGCGTTCTCGCGCAGGTGGCGACGGTCTTCGCCGAGCACGGCGTCTCCATCGACACCGTGCGCCAGTCGGGGAAGGACGGCGAGGCCTCCCTCGTCGTCGTCACCCATCGCGCGGCGGACGCGGCCCTCACCGGGACCGTGGACGCGCTGCGTCAGCTCGACACCGTGCGCGGTGTCGCCAGCATCATGCGTGTTGAAGGGGAGTAGCAGGGATGACCGGAATGACCCACCAGTGGCGCGGCATCATCGAGGAGTACCGGGACCGGCTCCCGGTGACCGACACCACGCCGGTCGTGACACTGCGCGAGGGCGCCACGCCGCTCGTCCCGGCCCAGGTGCTCTCCGAGCGCACGGGCTGTGAGGTCCACCTGAAGGTCGAGGGCGCCAACCCGACCGGCTCCTTCAAGGACCGCGGCATGACCATGGCCATCACCAAGGCCAAGGAGGAGGGCGCGAAGGCCGTCATCTGCGCCTCCACCGGCAACACGTCGGCGTCCGCCGCGGCCTACGCCGTGCGCGCCGGCATGGTCTGCGCCGTGCTCGTCCCGCAGGGCAAGATCGCGCTCGGCAAGATGGGCCAGGCGCTCGTCTACGGCTCGAAGATCCTCCAGGTCGACGGCAACTTCGACGACTGCCTGAACCTGGCCCGCGCCCTGTCCGAGAACTACCCGGTGGCGCTGGTCAACTCGGTCAACCCGTACCGCATCGAGGGCCAGAAGACCGCCTCGTTCGAGATCGTCGACGCCCTCGGCGACGCGCCCGACATCCACGTCCTGCCGGTCGGCAACGCGGGCAACATCACGGCGTACTGGAAGGGCTACAAGGAGTACGCCGCCGACTCGGTGTCCACGCACACCCCGCGCATGTGGGGCTTCCAGGCCTCCGGCTCCGCGCCGATCGTGCGCGGCGAGGTCGTCAAGGACCCGTCGACGATCGCCACCGCGATCCGCATCGGCAACCCGGCCTCGTGGCAGCACGCGCTCGCCGCGCGCGACGAGTCCGGCGGCCTCATCGACGAGGTGACGGACCGTGAGATCCTGCGCGCCTACAAGCTGTTGGCGTCCCAGGAGGGTGTCTTCGTCGAGCCCGCGTCCGCCGCGTCCGTCGCCGGTCTGCTGAAGGCGGCCGAGCAGGGCCTGGTCGACCCCGGCCAGAAGATCGTCTGCACCGTCACGGGCAACGGCCTGAAGGACCCGGACTGGGCCGTCGCCGGCGCCCCGCAGCCGGTCACCGTCCCGGTCGACGCCGCCACGGCCGCCGAGCGCCTCGGCCTCGTCTGACACCGCAGGTCCTACGTCTTTACGCCCAGCTGACTTCACGTCAACTGGGCGTATCGGCACAGGGGGTGCACAGGGGGCTTACGACACGCATCGTGCGCCTCCTGTGCGCCCTATGTCGCCACAGATCCTTCCTTCGATAGGCTGTACAGAACCCGCCCACCGCACGTGCCGTGGTGCTGCCGCCGTTGCCTCGTACGCGGCCCGGGTTGTGACGTACTCCCTCACCAGACATCGGAAGTCTCGGGTAGTTCCCGAACGTCCCGCAGCTCAAGGAGAGTCATCTAACGATGGCCGGTCCCGCGTTCCGCGCCGCCGCCGTCAGGGTGCGCGTCCCCGCCACCAGCGCCAACCTCGGCCCGGGATTCGACTCCCTCGGCCTCGCGCTGGGGCTCTACGACGACGTGGTCGTCAGGGTCGCCGACTCCGGGCTGAACATCGACATCGCGGGTGAGGGCTCCGAGACCCTGCCGCGCGACGAGTCGCACCTGCTCGTACGGGCCCTGCGCACCGCCTTCGACGCCCTCGGCGGACAGCCGCGCGGCCTCGAGATCGTCTGCGCCAACCGCATCCCGCACGGCCGCGGCCTCGGCTCCTCCTCCGCGGCCATCGTCGCCGCGGTGGTCGCCGCCCGCGCCGTGACGATAGGCGGTGACACACGGCTCGACGACGCCTCGCTGCTCGCCCTCGCCACCGAGATCGAGGGCCACCCCGACAACGTGGCGCCCTGCCTGCTCGGCGGATTCACCATCGCCTGGACCGAGGCCGGCACCGGCCGGGCCGTGCGGCTCGACGCCGCGCCGACCGTCGTCCCGGTGGTCTTCGTCCCCGGCAAGCCCCTGCTCACCGAGACCGCCCGCGGTCTCCTCCCGCGCACCGTCCCGCACGTGGACGCCGCCGCCAACGCGGGCCGTGCGGCCCTGCTCGTCGAGGCCCTCACCCGGCGCCCCGAGCTGCTGCTGCCCGCCACCGAGGACCGGCTGCACCAGGAGTACCGGGCCCCCGCGATGCCGGAGAGCGCGGCCCTCGTGGAGCGGCTGCGCGCGGACGGCGTCCCCGCGATGATCTCCGGGGCCGGACCCACGGTCATCGCCCTGGTGGAGGACGCGACGGCCGACAAGGTCGCCCGCCTCGCCGGTGACGGCTGGGCCGCCAACCGGCTGGCCCTGGATTCCGGCGGAGCGTGCGTGCTGCCGCTCGGCTCGAACCCCGACTGAACGCACGCTTTTGGTTGCCGGATGGAGAGAGGGGGAATATTTGTTGGATCCGGTAGTGTTAACCTCAAGTCTGCACCCGACCCCACCATGGCGAGGTGCTGTGTGTCCCTGTCAGGGACGACCATTCTTCCGGGAGCCTTTCCAGCAGTTCCGTGCAGTGTCCTCGTACGTCGGGACGTGGCACTGACGGCTGTAGAGCATGCTCCGGAACCGGCGTGACCGAGCCGCGTGACACAGAAATTCAGTGCACCCGCGGAATCCGGAATCGCTGTCACCAATGAATTCTTCCGCCATTCAGGCGGACAACCGCCCCGGCACGGTCCGTACAGGCAGGACCACCGCCGGACAGCACAACCGGTCGCCGAGCCAGACAGGCCGACGTCCGCTCCAGGGAAGGACCCTTCGTGAGCGACACCACCGATCTGATGGGCGTGACTGCCGACAGCTCCGCTGCCGCGCCCGCCGCGTCCTCTGCGGACGCCTCTGCCGCGCCCGCCTCCCGGCGGCGCCGCGGCACCGGCCTCGAGGGCATGGTGCTGGCCGAGCTGCAGCAGGTCGCCTCGGGCCTCGGCATCAGGGGCACCGCGCGGATGCGCAAGAGCCAGTTGATCGAGGTCATCAAGGAGGCGCAGGCGGGAGGCTCCGCCCCCGCGAAGAGCGCCGACGCCACCGAGACGAAGCCGAAGCGCCGCGCCACCTCCAAGGCCCGTACCGGCGACGACGCCGCGGCCGACACCGGTTCCGCGAAGGCCGACGCCAAGGCGGAGAAGGCCGAGGCCGGCGACAGCAAGGCCAAGAAGGCCGCCGCCCAGCAGCAGATCGACATCCCGGGCCAGGGTGCGGGCGACGAGCAGCCGGCCGGTGAGCGCCGCGGGCGCCGCCGCGCCACCGCCGAGGCGGGCAGCCCCGAGGCCGCCGCCGAGGGCGACACCAAGACCGAGTCCAAGGGCGACGCCGGCCAGGACAACGCCGCGGGTGAGGGCCGTCGCGAGCGCCGCGACCGCCGGGACCGGGGCGAGCGGGGCGGCCGTGACCGCGACCGCCGTGGCGGCAAGGGCGACGACCAGGGCAACAAGGACCAGGGCGGTCGTCAGCAGCAGCAGGGCGGCGGCCGTGGTGGCCGCGACAACGGCCCGCAGGACGACGACGACTTCGAGGGTGGCCGGCGTGGCCGCCGCGGCCGTTACCGCGACCGCCGTGGCCGTCGCGGCCGCGACGAGTTCGGCGCCGAGCCGCAGGTGTCCGACGACGACGTGCTGATCCCCGTCGCGGGCATCCTCGACATCCTCGACAACTACGCGTTCATCCGGACCTCCGGCTACCTGCCCGGTCCCAACGACGTGTACGTCTCCCTCGCCCAGGTCCGCAAGAACGGTCTGCGCAAGGGTGACCACGTCACCGGCGCCGTGCGCCAGCCGAAGGAGGGCGAGCGCCGCGAGAAGTTCAACGCGCTGGTCCGCCTCGACTCCGTCAACGGCATGGCGCCCGAATCCGGCCGCGGGCGACCGGAGTTCAACAAGCTGACGCCCCTCTACCCGCAGGACCGGCTCCGCCTGGAGACCGACCCGGGCGTGCTGACCACGCGGATCATCGACCTCGTGTCGCCGATCGGCAAGGGCCAGCGCGGTCTGATCGTGGCCCCGCCGAAGACCGGCAAGACCATGATCATGCAGGCCGTCGCCAACGCGATCACGCACAACAACCCCGAGTGCCACCTGATGGTCGTCCTGGTCGACGAGCGTCCGGAAGAGGTCACCGACATGCAGCGGTCGGTCAAGGGCGAGGTCATCTCCTCGACCTTCGACCGTCCGGCCGAGGACCACACCACGGTCGCCGAGCTCGCCATCGAGCGCGCCAAGCGTCTGGTGGAGCTGGGTCACGACGTCGTCGTGCTGCTCGACTCGATCACGCGTCTGGGCCGTGCGTACAACCTCGCCGCCCCGGCCTCCGGACGCATCCTGTCCGGTGGTGTCGACTCGACCGCCCTGTACCCGCCGAAGCGCTTCTTCGGTGCGGCCCGCAACATCGAGGACGGCGGCTCGCTGACCATCCTCGCCACCGCGCTGGTGGACACCGGGTCCCGCATGGACGAGGTGATCTTCGAGGAGTTCAAGGGCACCGGCAACATGGAGCTCAAGCTCGACCGCAAGCTCGCCGACAAGCGCATCTTCCCCGCGGTGGACGTCGACGCGTCCGGTACCCGTAAGGAAGAGATCCTGCTGGGCAGCGACGAGCTCGCCGTCGTCTGGAAGCTGCGCCGGGTGCTGCACGCGCTCGACTCGCAGCAGGCGATCGAGCTCCTCCTGGACAAGATGAAGCAGACGAAGTCCAACGCGGAGTTCCTGCTGCAGATCCAGAAGACGACGCCGGCCCCGGGCAACGGCAACGACTGACCCGGAACCGCACACAGGGCTGAGCCCCGCCGCGATCGCGCGGCGGGGCTCAGCCCTTTCCGCTGCCCGGCCGCGCGCCCCTCAACAGGCCTCTCCGGAGACCTTCACCACATGTGTAAGGATGCGCGCCCTCTGTGAAGCATCAGCCACTCCGCCGTAAAAGCGCAGGTCAGAGTGGGTCGACCCGAGGTGCCCTTTACGTTCCGTACGCAGATGCGCACAAGTCGGCCACAGATCGCTGTGCAACCCTTCAGGGCGGTCCGCCGTCACAACGAGTGAACAGACTGAGCCCAGCGAGGAGATATGCCGGAGATCGACAGCAAGCCCGGGCGCCATCGCGCCAAGGGGCGCCGCCGCAAGCCGCGCAGCACGCGGGGCAAGGCCCTGCGCGTCGTGGCGTGGAGCGCCGCGGGAGTCGTCGTCCTCGGTGGCACCGGTCTCGGCTACGTCTACTTCAAGCTCAACGGCAACCTGAAGAGCGTCGACATCAACGCGGCGCTCGGCACCGACCGCCCCGACGACGTCGACAACGGCTCGCAGGACATCCTCGTCCTCGGCTCCGACAGCCGGGCGGGTGCCAACAAGAAGGCCGGCGGCGGCACCGACGACGGCTCGGCCCGCTCGGACACCGCGATGGTCGTCCACCTCTACAAGGGGCACAAGAAGGCCAGCGTCGTCTCCATACCCCGCGACACCCTGATAGACCGGCCGGAGTGCACGGACGCCGACGGCGCCGCGCACCCGGCCGCCTCCCAGGTCATGTTCAACTCCGCCTACTCCACGGGCGGCGCCGCCTGCGCGGTGAAGACCGTGGAGTCGATCAGCGGCATCCGCATGGACCACTACATCGAGGTCGACTTCAGCGGCTTCCAGCGGCTCATCGACGACCTCGGCGGCGTCGAGGTCACCACCAGCAAGCCCATCGACGACCCCGACAGCCACCTGAAGCTCGGCGCGGGCACCCACCGGCTGACCGGGCAGCAGTCCCTCGGCCTGGTCCGCACCCGGCACGGCGTCGGTGACGGCAGCGACCTCGGCCGCATCCAGCTCCAGCAGGCGTTCATGAAGGCCCTGATGGATCAGGTCAAGCAGGTCGGCGTCTTCACGAACCCGAAGAAGCTCTACGACCTCGCCGACACCGCCACCAAGACGGTGACCACCGACTCGGACCTCGGCTCCGTGCCCGAGCTCACCGCGTTCGCGAACGGGCTCAAGGGCCTCGGGTCGAACGCGATGCACATGGTGACCATGCCGGTGCAGTACGACCCCGCCGACGCCAACCGCGTCCTGGTCGACAAGGACAAGTCCGACCTGGTCTGGAAGGCCCTCAAGGCCGACCGCCCGGTGCCGGCGAGCGCGACGGAGGACACCGCGACCGGCACCGCCGACGGCGTCGTGAAGTAGCCGTAGGTGCGGCCCCGAGGGGCCCACGGGGAGGGTGCGGGAATAGTTGCGGCCTCACCCCGGTTTTGGGGGATGCGGCCAGTCCTGGCAGACTGGTACGTCGGCCCCGGTTCACGCTCCCGCATCCCGCGTCAGCGACCCGGCGCCCTCCCGAACCTAGGAGACACCTTGAAGCGCGACATCCACCCCGAGTACGTCGAGACGCAGGTCAGCTGCACCTGTGGCGCGTCGTTCACCACCCGTAGCACCATCCAGTCCGGCACCGTCCGTGCCGAGGTCTGCTCCGAGTGCCACCCGTTCTACACGGGCAAGCAGAAGATCCTCGACACCGGTGGCCGTGTGGCCCGCTTCGAGGCCCGCTTCGGCAAGGCTGCCGCTGCCAAGAAGTAGCGAGGCTCGAGCGCCGGTCTCCGGTGCCCCTGTCGTGGGGGCACCGGGACCGGCGCTTTGCGGTGCAGCCCCTTTTTTGACCCCCGTACAAGCAGGAGCCGGAGATGTTCGAGGCCGTCGAGGACCTGATCGGTGAGCACGCCGATCTGGAGAAGAAGCTCGCGGACCCGTCGGTGCACGCCGACCAGGCCAACGCGCGCAAGCTCAACAAGCGCTACGCCGAGCTCACCCCGATCGTCGCGACCTACCGCTCCTGGAAGCAGACCGGCGACGACATCGAGACGGCCCGTGAACTGGCCGCCGACGACCCGGACTTCGCGGCCGAGGTCAAGGAGCTCGAGAAGTCGCGCGAGGAGCTCACGGAGAAGCTGCGGCTCCTCCTGGTGCCCCGCGACCCGTCCGACGACAAGGACGTGATCCTCGAGATCAAGGCCGGCGCCGGCGGCGACGAGTCCGCCCTGTTCGCCGGGGACCTCCTGCGCATGTACCTGCGCTACGCGGAGCGCGTCGGCTGGAAGACCGAGATCATCGACTCCACCGAGTCCGAGCTGGGCGGCTACAAGGACGTCCAGGTCGCCGTGAAGACCAAGGGCGGCAACGGGGCGACCGAGCCCGGCCAGGGCGTCTGGGCCCGCCTCAAGTACGAGGGCGGCGTCCACCGCGTCCAGCGCGTGCCCGCGACCGAGTCGCAGGGCCGCATCCACACCTCCGCCGCCGGCGTCCTCGTCACGCCCGAGGCCGAGGAGGTCGACGTCGAGATCAACATGAACGACCTGCGCATCGACGTCTACCGCTCCTCCGGCCCCGGCGGCCAGTCCGTCAACACGACGGACTCCGCCGTCCGCATCACGCACCTGCCCACCGGCGTCGTGGCCTCCTGCCAGAACGAGAAGAGCCAGCTGCAGAACAAGGAGCAGGCGATGCGTATCCTGCGCTCCAGGCTCCTCGCCGCGGCCCAGGAGAAGGCCGAGGCCGAGGCCGCGGACCAGCGCCGCAGCCAGGTTCGAACGGTCGACCGCTCCGAGAAGATCCGTACGTACAACTTCCCGGAGAACCGCATCTCGGACCACCGCGTCGGATTCAAGGCGTACAACTTGGACCAGGTGCTCGACGGTGAGCTCGACGCCGTGATCCAGGCGTGCGTCGACGCGGACTCGGCCGCGAAGCTCGCCGCCGCGTAACCACCCGTACGCCCACAGCTCAGCCCGGAGGACCAGCGTGCCGCACCCATTTGGGGAGCGACCCCCAAACCCCCGCAGCGTGCTGCTCGCGGAAGTGGCCCAGGCCACCCAGCGGCTGGCCGACGCCGGCGTGCCCTCGCCGCGCAACGACGCGGAGGAGCTCGCGGCCTTCGTGCACGGCGTCAAGCGGGGCGAGCTGCACACCGTCAAGGACGCGGACTTCGACGCCCGGTACTGGGAGGTCACCGCACGCCGCGAGGCGCGCGAGCCGCTCCAGCACATCACCGGGCTCGCCTACTTCCGCTACCTGGAGCTGCAGGTCGGACCCGGCGTCTTCGTGCCCCGCCCCGAGACCGAGTCGGTCGTCGGCTGGGCCATAGACGCCGTACGCGCCATGGACGTCGTCGAGCCGCTCATCGTCGACCTGTGCACCGGGTCCGGCGCCATCGCGCTCGCCCTCGCCCAGGAGGTGCCGCGCTCGCGCGTCCACGCCGTGGAGCTGTCCGAGGACGCCCTCAAGTGGACCCGCAGGAACGTCGAGGGCTCCCGGGTCGACCTGCGCCAGGGCGACGCCCTGGACGCCTTCCCCGACCTCGACGGCCAGGTCGACCTGGTGATCTCCAACCCGCCGTACATCCCGCTCACCGAGTGGGAGTACGTGGCCCCGGAGGCCCGCGACCACGACCCCGACATGGCGCTGTTCTCCGGCGAGGACGGGCTCGACCTGATCCGCGGCATCGAGCGCACCGCCCACCGGCTGCTGCGCCCCGGCGGCGTCGTCGTCATCGAGCACGCCGACACCCAGGGCGGCCAGGTCCCGTGGATCTTCACCGAGGAGCGCGGCTGGGCCGACGCCGCCGACCACCCGGACCTCAACAACCGGCCCCGCTTCGCGACCGCCCGCAAGGCGATGCCGTGAGCACCGACCCCATTTCCGTACAGGCACTTGAGCAGGAGGCCCGCTAGATGGCACGGCGTTACGACACCAATGACGCGACGGACCGCGCCACCGGTCTGCGGGAGGCCGCGTCCGCCGTCCGCCGCGGCGAGCTGGTCGTGCTGCCCACCGACACCGTCTACGGCATCGGGGCCGACGCGTTCACCCCCGAGGCGGTCGGTGACCTGCTGGAGGCCAAGGGGCGCGGCCGCACCATGCCCACCCCGGTCCTGATCGGCTCCCCGAACACCCTGCACGGCATCGTCACGGACTTCTCCGAGATGGCCTGGGAGCTCGTCGACGCGTTCTGGCCCGGCGCCCTCACCCTCGTCGCCAAGCACCAGCCGTCCCTGCAGTGGGACCTGGGGGAGACGCGGGGCACCGTCGCCGTGCGCATGCCGCTGCACCCGGTCGCCATCGAGCTGCTCACCGAGGTCGGCCCCATGGCCGTCTCCTCCGCGAACCTGACGGGCCACCCGGCCCCCGAGAACTGCGACGCCGCCCAGGAGATGCTCGGCGACTCCGTCTCCGTGTACCTCGACGGCGGCCCCACCCCGGGCATCGTCCCTTCCTCCATCGTCGACGTGACCGGCAAGGTGCCGGTCCTGCTGCGCGAGGGCGCGCTGACCGCCGACGAGTTGCGCAAGGTGGTACCCGATCTCGAGGTGGCGAATTGACAGCCCCTGAGACGGGGCGTGGCATAGGCACCGGCTACGGGGAGTCGGTCGTGCTCCCCGGCGACTCCTTCCGCATCCTCCACGTCAGCACCGGCAACGTGTGCCGCTCGCCGATCACCGAGCGGCTGACCCGGCACGCCCTCGCGGACCGGCTCGGCGACCCGCTGGCCGGCGGACTGGTCGTGGAGAGCGCGGGCACCTGGGGACACGAGGGCGCGCCCATGGAGGCCAACGCCGAGACCGTCCTCACCGACTTCGGCGCCGACCCCTCCGGCTTCGTCGGCCGCGAGCTCCTCGACGACCACGTCATCCGCGCCGACCTCGTGCTCACCGCGACCCGGGACCACCGCGCCCAGGTCATCTCCATGGGGCACAGCGCGGGCCTGCGCACCTTCACCCTGAAGGAGTTCACGCGCCTCGTGCAGGCCATAGACCCGGCGACCCTCCCCGACCCCCGGGACCTCCCTGCGGGCGGCGTGGTGGAGCGCGCACGGGCCCTGGTGCGTGCCGCGGCGGCTCTACGCGGGTGGCTTCTCGCGCCGAGCGTCGAGGCGGACGAGGTGTACGACCCGTACGGGGCACCCCTGCCGTTCTTCCGCTCGGTCGGCTCGGAGATCAGCGAGGCGCTCGACCCGGTCGTCAGCGCGCTCACCGGCGTCACCAGGTAGGCCGGTCAGCAAATCAAGCCCCTCCGGCGATTGAGGAGCGGGGTCCGGGGCGGAGCCCCGTGGCGGTGAGCCCAGGCGCCGAGAGGCACTCGGCCCTACATTGGTAGGCACCCCCTCCCCTCGCGAGGCCCGGAGCCGATGATGCCGGTGATCACAGACCCAGCCCCCCTGGCGGAACTGCTGCGCCAGGACCCTGAAATGGCCGAGGTCATCCTCGCCGAGGCCGAGCGCCAAGCGAACTCGCTCCAGCTGATCGCCGCCGAGAACTTCACCTCGCCCGCGGTCCTGGAAGCCCTCGGCTCGCCGCTCGCCAACAAGTACGCGGAGGGGTATCCCGGCGCCCGCCATCACGGCGGGTGCGAGCTCGTCGACATGGCCGAGCGGATCGCCGTGGAGCGTGCCAAGGCCCTGTTCGGCGCCGAGCACGTCAACGTCCAGGCGCACAGCGGCTCCTCCGCCGTCCTCGCCGCGTACGCCGTCCTGCTGCGCCCCGGCGACACCGTCCTCGCGATGGGGCTCCAGTCCGGCGGCCACCTCACCCACGGCTCCCCGGCGAACTTCTCGGGCCGCTGGTTCGACTTCGTGCCCTATGGGGTCGACCCGGAGAGCGGCCTGATCGACTACGACCGGGTGCACGCCATCGCCCGCGCCCACCGCCCCAAGGCGATCGTCTGTGGCTCGATCTCGTACCCCCGGCACATCGACTACGCGGCCTTCCGCGCCATCGCCGACGACGTGGGCGCCCACCTCATCGCGGACGCCGCGCACCCCATCGGGCTCGTCGCCGGGGGAGCGGCGCCCAACCCGGTCCCGTACGCGGACATCGTCTGCGCCACCACGCACAAGGTGCTGCGCGGGCCGCGCGGCGGGATGCTGCTGTGCGACGCGGAGCTCGCGGACCGGGTGGACCGCGCGGTGTTCCCGTTCACCCAGGGCGGCGCGCAGATGCACACGATCGCGGCCAAGGCCGTCGCGTTCGGGGAGGCGTCGACCCCGGCGTTCAGCGGGTACGCGCATCAGGTGGTGGCCAACGCGCGGGTGCTCGCGGGCGCGCTGGGGGCGGAGGGCTTCGCCGTCACCACCGGCGGCACCGACACACATCTGGTCACCGTCGACCCGTCCCCGCTCGACGTCCCCGGAGCGGTCGCCCGCGGCCGGCTCGCCTCCGCCGGTATGGTCCTCGACACCTGCGCGCTGCCCTACGGCGACGGGCGTGGCCTGCGCCTGGGCACCGCCGCCGTCACCACGCAGGGCATGGGCGAGGCGGAGATGGCCCGGATCGCGGTGCTCTTCGCCGGGGTCGTACGGGACGATCTCGACCTGCGCGTGGCCCGCGAGGAGGTCCGTGACCTGGCCGGATCCTTTCCCCCGTATCCGGCGTCGTACCCGGCGCGAGACGGGGTAGGCGTCCCCGCGGGACACCCGGAGGCGGGTGCCTGAGGGCCACGGTGGCGTCACAGGGCCGTCACTCGTGCAACCATCGTCGCTACCCGGAAGTCCTCACTCCCAACCACGCGAAGCTAGGGTGTGGGGCTGAGATGGCCAGCGATACCTGTGGGGAAGCCCGTGCGTGAATACCTGCTGACGCTCTGCATCACGGCCGCGGTGACCTATCTGCTCACAGGCCCGGTGCGGAAGTTCGCGATCGTGGCCGGCGCCATGCCGGAGATCCGGGCACGTGACGTGCACCGGGAACCCACGCCGCGGCTCGGCGGTATCGCCATGTTCTTCGGTCTGTGCGCGGGCCTGCTGGTCGCCGACCACCTGACCAATCTCGACCAGGTCTTCGACTCGTCGAACGAGCCGCGCGCGCTGCTCTCCGGCGCCGCGCTGATCTGGCTGATCGGTGTCCTCGACGACAAGTTCGAGATCGACGCCCTGATCAAGCTCGGCGGCCAGATGATCGCCGCCGGCGTCATGGTCATGCAGGGTCTGACGATCCTGTGGCTGCCGGTCCCGGGTGTCGGCACGGTCTCCCTGACCCAGTGGCAGGGCACGCTCCTCACGGTCGCGCTCGTCGTCATCACCATCAACGCAGTGAACTTCGTCGAC
This sequence comes from Streptomyces sp. NPDC059524, assembly GCF_042749255.1. Classification (NCBI taxonomy): domain Bacteria; kingdom Bacillati; phylum Actinomycetota; class Actinomycetes; order Kitasatosporales; family Streptomycetaceae; genus Streptomyces; species Streptomyces sp. NPDC059524. Next base: position 21,150 of record NZ_JBHYTK010000093.1, read on the forward strand.
GGCCTCGACGGCCTCGCCTCCGGCATGGTCTGCATCGCCGCCGCCGCGTTCTTCCTGTACGCGTACCGCATCTGGTACGGCTACGGGATCGAGGCGGCCGCCCCCGCGACGCTGTTCGCGGCGATCCTGATGGGCATGTGCCTCGGCTTCCTGCCGCACAACATGCATCCCGCGCGCATCTTCATGGGCGACTCCGGCTCGATGCTCATCGGTCTGGTCCTCGCCGCGGGCGCCATCTCCATGACGGGGCAGATCGACCCGGACGCGCTGCGCCTCAACCTCGGCGGCAGCACCCGGGACACGACCCACGCGATGCTCCCCGTCTTCATCCCCCTCGTGATGCCCCTCACGGTCATCGCGATCCCGTTCGCGGACCTGGTCCTCGCGATCGTGCGCCGCACCTGGAACGGCCAGTCGCCCTTCGCCGCCGACCGCGGTCACCTGCACCACCGCCTCCTCGAGATCGGCCACTCGCACTCCCGCGCGGTGCTGATCATGTACTTCTGGTCGGCGCTCATCGCCTTCGGCACGGTCGCGTACTCGGTGCACTCCGCGTCGGGGATGTGGGTGATGCTCACGATCGTCGCCCTGAGCTTCGTGGGCCTGGTCCTCCTCCTGCTCCCCCGCTTCACCCCCCGCGCCCCTCTCTGGGCCCAACACCTGGTCCCCCCGCGCTACCGCCGCAGGCCCCCGCAGCCGGCCCCCCAGGCCCCCTCCCCGGACGCCCCCACCACCCCCGAACCGGAACCGACCCCGATCCCGGCCGGCATCAACGGAGCGACGGCGATCGGCGGCCGTTCGCGCTTCATGGACCGGCGCAAGGCGGAGTCGTCGCGGTGAACCGTGAGCGACACGTTGCACACGTGGCGTGAGTGGATTCCTGGTGCGTGACGGATCCCCTGTGATAGCAATGTTCATGTCATTGGGGGAGTGCCGTCCCTGACCAGGGCGGTGCGTCCCACTCGTTCATGAGTGGAGGTATGACATGCGCAAATCTGTAGCGCTGGGAGTGGCTGTCGTGGCGTTCAGCGGTTCGCTGGCGTTCACGGGAGCGACTGCTGTGGCCGCACCTCAGGTGCAGGCCGTCCCGTCCGGAGAGGTCAGCGCCCAGGGCGCTGTGCCGGGCTGCGTCAAGGTCAAGAAGACCACGCAGGACGAGGGGTACAAGACCTACAAGGTCACGAACAAGTGCTCCGGCACGAAGAAGCTCAAGGGCCTCTTCAAGTATGGCTACGACTCCGCGTGCACCTCGGTGAAGAAGAACAAGACGGCCCTCCTGTCCTCGACCCAGCCGTGGGTCGGGTGGGACAAGGTCGTGACCTGCTGACGGTGCCGAGCGCCGCACTGCGCGGCTCCTGAACGGAGGTTGGCGCCCCCGGGATCCGGTTGGATCTTCGGGGGCGTCAACATGTGTATGCGATGCCGGCCCGCCGGATACAGCGTGCGGGTGTCAAATCGCCCCAATACAGGAAAAAATCTCGATCCGCACGCACAGACGGGCAGGTTCCCTCTCATGTGTGACGGTTGGCACACCATCTAGGTAAAGACCGCATCAAATAGTTTGTGATACCGTTCACGAGAACCGGGGATAGCGCCGAAAGACCGTAGTGCGACGGTCCGTTGGCCCGAAGAACCCTCTCGACCCCGGACTACGCTCGTCCATGACGACACCTGCCCCCACCAGCAAGCGGAGCTGCCGCCATGCCGTCCAATGACGCACGGACCCTTGTCCACATCGCTGTGCCCACAGCCGCCGTCGGCGCCATCGCCGTCGTGGTCAGTGCTGTGGTCGCCGGTGGCAAGGGTGCGCTCGGTGCGGTCATCGGCACGCTGGTGGTCATCGCCCTCATGGGCGTGGGGCTCGTGGTGCTCGAACGCACTGCCAAATCGCTTCCGCACCTGTTCCAGATGATGGGACTGATGCTGTACGCGGCGCAGTTGCTGCTCATGGTGGTCTTCATCGCACTGTTCAAGGACGCGACGTTCTTCAATCCGAAGGCGTTCGCGATCACGCTGGTCGTGGCCACGCTCACGTGGATCGCCGCGCAGACGCGCGCCCACATGAAGGCCAAGATCCTCTACGTCGAACCCGACGAGCAGAAGGGCGACAAGCCCGAGAACTCGGGGTCGAAGTCGTGAACCGTAGGGGCGGGATAAAGGCGGGTTCCCGACCCTGCTATCGTCCGGTGCCAACTGCGGCATCGCGGGCGCGGGCATCCGAGCTGACGCCTGCACTAGCGCGAGGCTCGAAGCCCAACTGCCGCCCCCACATCCGTAACACCAGTCCCGTGCCGAACTGCGGCCCTGCGCCGCGCCGACACAACGAGGTTGCCGTACCTATGCGCCACGCTGAAGGAGCCCGCGGTGAGTGCTGACCCGACGCAGGTGCTCGCCTTCGAGACCGACTGCCACCTTTTTGACGGGTGTGGCTTTCCGGCTCCTGGCCTGCACTCGTTCATGTTCGAGCCCCTCTGGGGTGACGCGGACAGCAACTTGTACTTCAACAAGACGATGCTGCTGGCGCTGCTCGGCTCGATCGTCATCGTCGGCTTCTTCTGGATGGCCTTCCGCAAGCCGAAGGTCGTCCCGGGCAAGCTCCAGATGGTCGCCGAGGCCGGCTACGACTTCGTGCGCCGCGGCATCGTCTACGAGACGATCGGCAAGCGCGAGGGCGAGAAGTACGTGCCCCTCGTGGTCTCGCTCTTCTTCTTCGTGTGGATGATGAACCTCTGGTCGATCATCCCGGTCGCGCAGTTCCCCGTGACGGCGATCATCTCGTACCCGGCGGTACTCGCCGGCATCGTGTACATCACATGGGTCTCGCTGACGTTCAAGCGCCACGGCTTCGTCGGCGCGTTCAAGAACTTCACCGGCTTCGACAAGTCGCTCGGCCCGGTTGCCTACCTGGCCGCCTTCATTGAGCTCTTCTCGAACCTCCTGGTCCGCCCGTTCACGCACGCGGTCCGACTGTTCGCGAACATGTTCGCGGGTCACACCCTGCTGCTGCTCTTCACGATCGCCAGCTGGTACATGCTGAACGGCATCGGCATCGCCTACTCCGGCGTCAGCTTCCTCATGACCATCGTGATGACCGCCTTCGAGCTCTTCATCCAGGCTGTCCAGGCGTACGTCTTCGTTCTGCTGACGTGCACCTACATCCAGGGCGCGCTCGCCGAGCACCACTGAGCCCGCACGCTTTCCCCCTTAAAACATCCGGTGGCCAATCTCCACCGGTCCAGTAAAGAGAAGGAAGAACCGGCATGTCCGCTCTCCAGACCCTCGCTGCGGTCGACGGCTCCCTCAGCTCCGTCGGTTACGGTCTCGCCGCCATCGGCCCCGGCGTCGGCGTCGGCATCATCTTCGGTAACGGCACCCAGGCCCTTGCCCGTCAGCCTGAGGCCGCCGGCCTGATCCGTGCCAACCAGATCCTCGGCTTCGCCTTCTGTGAGGCGCTCGCCCTCATCGGTCTGGTCATGCCGTTCGTCTACTAAGACGAGCTGGACGATCAAGCCTCATTAGACGAAAGGCACTGATGTGAACCCCCTGGTTCAGCTCGCAGCGGAGGGTGCGGAGAACCCGCTCGTTCCGCCGATCCCTGAGCTCGTGATCGGCTTTATCGCCTTCGTCATCGTCTTCGGCTTCCTCGCCAAGAAGCTCCTCCCGAACATCAACAAGGTTCTGGACGAGCGTCGCGAGGCCATCGAAGGCGGTATCGAGAAGGCTGAGGCCGCTCAGACCGAGGCCCAGAGCGTGCTCGAGCAGTACAAGGCTCAGCTCGCCGAGGCCCGGCACGAGGCCGCGCGGCTGCGCCAGGAGGCGCAGGAGCAGGGCGCCGCTCTCATCGCCGAGATGCGTGCGGAAGGCCAGCGGCAGCGTGAGGAGATCATCGCCGCAGGTCACGCCCAGATCGACGCCGACCGCAAGGCCGCCGCTCAGGCGTTGCGTCAGGACGTTGGCCAGCTGGCCACCGACCTGGCCGGCAAGCTGGTCGGCGAGTCCCTCGAGGACCACGCCCGGCAGTCGCGCACGATCGACCGCTTCCTCGACGAGCTCGAGGAGAAGGCAGAGGCTGCTCGATGACGGCCCACGGAGCGAGCCGCGAGGCTCTCGCCACCGCGCGTGAGCGCCTGGACGCGCTGACCGACTCCACGTCGGCCGACGCCAAGGCGCTGGCCGGCGACCTGGCCGCGGTGACCGCGCTGCTCGACCGCGAGGTGTCGCTGCGTCGGGTCCTGACCGACCCGGCGCAGGCCGGCGACGCCAAGGCCGAGCTGGCGACCCGCCTGCTCGGCGGCCAGGTCAGCGGCCCCGCCGCCGACCTGGTGGCCGGTCTGGTCCGCTCCCGTTGGTCGGCGTCCCGCGACCTCGTCGACTCCCTCGAGGAGCTGGCGAACATCGCGGACCTCACCGCGGCGCAGAAGCGCGGTGAGCTGGACGACGTCGAGGACGAGCTGTTCCGCTTCGGACGGATCGTCGCCTCCAACACCGAGCTGCGTGCCGCGCTGACCGACAAGGCCGCTTCGGCCTCGGCGCGTGGCGAGCTCGTGCGGCGCCTCCTCGGCGGCCGGGCCATGCCCACCACCGAGCGCCTGGTCGAGCGTCTTGTGACCGCGCCGCGTGGACGTAGCCTGGAAGGGGGACTCGAGTCCCTCTCCAAGCTCGCCGCCGAGCGCCGGGAGCGCATGGTGGCGGTCGTCACCACCGCGGTCCCGCTGAGCGACCCGCAGAAGCAGCGCCTGGGTGCGACCCTGGCGAAGCTCTACGGCCGCCAGATGCACCTCAACCTGGACGTGGACCCCGAGGTCCTCGGCGGGATCAAGGTGCAGGTGGGCGACGAGGTCATCAACGGCTCGATCGCGGACCGTATCGAGGAGGCCAGCCGCCGTATGGCCGGCTGACCGACTCACCACGTACTACCTACGGCCCTAGTTGGCCGTGCAGAGAATTCCTGGGGGCTGACCCCAGACCCCCCAAGAAGACTTTCGGGCCCAACAAGGAGAGCAGGGAACCCAGATGGCGGAGCTCACGATCCGGCCGGAGGAGATCCGGGACGCGCTGGAGAACTTTGTCCAGGCGTACAAGCCGGACGCGGCCTCGCGCGAGGAGGTCGGTACGGTCACCCTTGCCGGCGACGGCATCGCGAAGGTCGAGGGTCTGCCCTCGGCCATGGCCAACGAACTGCTGAAGTTCGAGGACGGCACCCTCGGCCTCGCCCTCAACCTCGAGGAGCGCGAGATCGGTGCGATCGTCCTCGGCGAGTTCAGCGGCATCGAGGAGGGTCAGCCGGTCTCCCGTACCGGTGAGGTCCTCTCCGTCGGCGTCGGCGAGGGCTACCTGGGTCGCGTCGTCGACCCGCTCGGCAACCCGATCGACGGCCTCGGCGAGATCGAGACCACCGGCCGCCGCGCCCTCGAGCTGCAGGCCCCCACGGTCATGCAGCGCAAGTCGGTGCACGAGCCGATGGAGACCGGCTACAAGGCCGTCGACGCGATGACCCCCGTCGGCCGTGGTCAGCGTCAGCTGATCATCGGTGACCGCCAGACCGGCAAGACCGCCCTGGCCGTCGACACGATCATCAACCAGCGTGACAACTGGCGCACCGGCGACCCGTCGAAGCAGGTCCGCTGCATCTACGTCGCCATCGGTCAGAAGGGCTCCACCATCGCCTCCGTGCGCGGTGCCCTCGAAGAGGCCGGCGCGCTGGAGTACACGACCATCGTCGCCGCCCCGGCGTCCGACCCGGCCGGCTTCAAGTACCTGGCGCCGTACACCGGTTCGGCCATCGGTCAGCAGTGGATGTACGAGGGCAAGCACGTCCTCATCATCTTCGACGACCTGTCGAAGCAGGCCGACGCCTACCGCGCCGTGTCCCTGCTGCTCCGCCGCCCGCCGGGGCGCGAGGCCTACCCCGGTGACGTCTTCTACCTGCACTCCCGTCTGCTCGAGCGCTGCGCGAAGCTCTCGGACGACATGGGCGCCGGTTCGATGACGGGTCTGCCGATCGTCGAGACGAAGGCCAACGACGTCTCCGCGTTCATCCCGACCAACGTCATCTCCATCACCGACGGCCAGTGCTTCCTGGAGTCGGACCTGTTCAACGCCGGTCAGCGCCCCGCGCTGAACGTCGGTATCTCCGTCTCCCGAGTCGGTGGTTCCGCGCAGCACAAGGCGATGAAGCAGGTCTCCGGCCGTCTGCGCGTGGACCTGGCCCAGTTCCGTGAGCTCGAGGCGTTCGCCGCCTTCGGTTCGGACCTGGACGCCGCGTCGAAGGCGCAGCTGGAGCGCGGTCAGCGCATGGTCGAGCTGCTCAAGCAGGCTCAGTACCAGCCCATGCCGACCGAGGACCAGGTCGTCTCCGTCTGGGCCGGCACCACCGGCAAGATGGACGACGTGCCGGTCGCCGACATCCGTCGCTTCGAGAAGGAGCTCCTGGAGTACCTGCACCGCAAGGAGCAGGGCCTCATGACCTCCATCAAGGAGGGCGGCAAGATGTCGGACGACACGCTTCAGGCCGTCGGCGAGGCCATCGCGGACTTCAAGAAGCAGTTCGAGACCGCGGACGGCAAGCTGCTCGGCGAGGACGCTCCGGCCGTCAACGTCTCCAAGTGACGTAAGGAAGGGACCTGACTCATGGGAGCCCAGCTCCGGGTCTACAAGCGTCGCATCCGATCCGTCACCGCGACCAAGAAGATCACCAAGGCGATGGAGATGATCGCCGCCTCGCGCGTCGTCAAGGCGCAGCGCAAGGTGGCGGCCTCCACGCCGTACGCGACCGAGCTCACCCGCGCGGTCACGGCGGTGGGGACCGGGTCGAACACCAAGCACCCGCTGACCACGCAGGCCGACCAGGTCACGCGCTCCGCAGTCCTGCTGCTGACGAGTGACCGCGGTCTCGCCGGTGCGTTCAACTCCAACGCCATCAAGGCCGCGGAGCAGCTCACCGAGCGTCTGCAGGCAGAGGGCAAGCAGGTCGACTCGTACATCGTCGGTCGTCGCGGTGTCGCCCACTACAACTTCCGCGAGCGCAAGATCGCGGAGCAGTGGACGGGCTTCACGGACGAGCCGACGTACGCGGACGCCAAGAAGGTCGCGGGCCCGCTGATCGAGGCCATCGAGAAGGACACGGCCGAGGGCGGCGTGGATGAACTCCACATCGTCTACACCGAGTTCGTCTCGATGATGACGCAGACGGCCATCGACGGCCGGCTGCTGCCGCTCAGCCTCGAAGAGGTGGCCGAGGAGTCGTCCGCGAAGGACGAGATCCTGCCGCTGTACGACTTCGAGCCGTCGGCGGAGGACGTCCTCGACGCCCTGCTGCCGCGGTACGTCGAGAGCCGTATCTACAACGCGCTGCTGCAGTCGGCTGCCTCCAAGCACGCCGCCACGCGGCGCGCGATGAAGTCGGCCACGGACAACGCGGGCGACCTCATCAACACGCTTTCCCGGCTGGCCTCCGCGGCCCGCCAGGCGGAGATCACCAACGAAATCAGCGAGATCGTCGGCGGCGCTGCCGCTCTGGCCGACGCGACCGCGGGGAGTGACAGGTAATGACGACGACAGTTGAGACGGCCGCTGCCACGGGCCGCGTCGCCCGGGTCATCGGCCCGGTCGTCGACGTGGAGTTCCCCGTCGACGCGATGCCGGACATCTACAACGCCCTTCACGTCGAGGTGGCCGACCCGGCCAAGGACGGCGAGAAGAAGACGCTGACGCTCGAGGTCGCCCAGCACCTCGGCGACGGCCTGGTCCGCGCGATCTCGATGCAGCCCACCGACGGTCTGGTTCGCCAGGCCCCGGTCACCGACACGGGCACGGGCATCTCCGTCCCCGTCGGTGACTTCACCAAGGGCAAGGTGTTCAACACCCTCGGTGAGGTGCTGAACGTCGACGAGCAGTACGACGGCGAGCGCTGGTCCATCCACCGCAAGGCCCCGAACTTCGACGAGCTCGAGTCGAAGACCGAGATGTTCGAGACCGGCGTCAAGGTCATCGACCTTCTCACCCCGTACGTCAAGGGTGGAAAGATCGGTCTGTTCGGTGGTGCCGGCGTCGGCAAGACGGTGCTCATCCAGGAGATGATCTACCGCGTCGCCAACAACCACGACGGTGTCTCCGTGTTCGCCGGTGTCGGTGAGCGCACGCGTGAGGGCAACGACCTCATCGAGGAGATGGCGGACTCGGGCGTCATCGACAAGACCGCCCTTGTCTTCGGCCAGATGGACGAGCCCCCGGGCACCCGTCTGCGCGTGGCCCTCGCGGGTCTGACCATGGCGGAGTACTTCCGCGATGTGCAGAAGCAGGACGTGCTGTTCTTCATCGACAACATCTTCCGCTTCACGCAGGCCGGCTCCGAGGTCTCCACGCTGCTCGGCCGCATGCCGTCCGCCGTGGGTTACCAGCCGAACCTGGCCGACGAGATGGGTCTCCTCCAGGAGCGCATCACGTCGACCCGTGGTCACTCGATCACCTCGATGCAGGCGATCTACGTCCCCGCGGACGACCTGACCGACCCGGCCCCGGCCACCACGTTCGCCCACCTCGACGCGACGACGGTTCTCTCCCGTCCGATCTCCGAGAAGGGCATCTACCCGGCCGTGGACCCGCTGGACTCCACGTCCCGCATCCTGGACCCTCGCTACATCGCGCAGGACCACTACGACGCCGCCATGCGCGTCAAGACGGTTCTGCAGAAGTACAAGGACCTCCAGGACATCATCGCGATCCTCGGTATCGACGAGCTCGGCGAGGAGGACAAGCTCACTGTCCACCGCGCCCGTCGCGTGGAGCGCTTCCTGTCCCAGAACACCCACGTCGCCAAGCAGTTCACCGGCGTCGACGGGTCGGACGTCCCGCTGGACGAGTCGATCGCGGCCTTCAACGCGATCATCGACGGTGAGTACGACCACTTCCCGGAGCAGGCGTTCTTCATGTGCGGTGGCATTGAGGACCTCAAGGCCAACGCCAAGGAGCTCGGCGTCTCCTGAGCCCCGTGCTCTCTGGGAGGGCCGGGTCTGTCCCGGCCCTCCCGCAACGCCCACTAGACTTTGACCCAACACCCGGCAGCGAATGCCGCCGGGTGGTGACCCGAGGAGCCCACCTTGGCTGCTGAGCTGCACGTCGAGCTCGTCGCCGCGGACCGCAGTGTCTGGTCCGGCGAGGCCACCCTGGTCGTCGCACGCACCACGTCCGGCGACATCGGCGTCATGCCCGGTCACCAGCCGCTGCTCGGTGTGCTGGAGTCGGGCCCCGTGACGATCCGTACGAGCGACGGAGGGACGGTCGTGGCTGCGGTCCACGGCGGTTTCATCTCGTTCGCGGACAACAAGCTGTCGTTGCTGGCCGAGATCGCCGAGCTGTCGGACGAGATCGATGTCCAGCGTGCGGAGCGGGCGCTGGAGCGCGCGAAGTCGGACGCGGACGCGTCCGCCGAGCGGCGTGCCGATGTCCGACTGCGTGCGGTGGCGGTTCGCTGACCTCAGCGAGCCCCAGGACGTGCCTCAGCCGCGGCCCGGTCCGGAGTTGATCTCCGGACCAGGTCGCGGCTGAGGCGGTATACAACTGTTTTTGCTGTTCCGTTATCAGGCGTTGGATCCGTCGCGAAGCGAGGAGGTCGGTACAGATGGTCCTCGTTGTCGCGTTGTGTGTGGTCGCGGTCGTCGTACTCGTACTGCTGGGGCTGTTCGTCTTCGGGCTGCGGCGGCGGCTGATCCAGCGCTCGGGCGGCACGTTCGACTGCTCGTTGCGGTGGGACGCGCCGGCGCCCGACGCGGACGATGCCTCCGGCAAGGGCTGGGGTTACGGCATCGCCCGCTACAACGGGGACCGGGTCGAGTGGTTCCGCGTCTTCTCCTACGCGCCCCGGCCGCGGCGGGTTCTCGAGCGGGCGGCCATCGAGGTCACCGGGCGCCGGGCCCCCGAGGGCGAGGAGGAGCTCGCGCTCCTGTCCGACGCGATCGTTCTCGCCTGTACGCATCGCGGCGCTCGGCTTGAGCTGGCGATGAGCGAGGATGCGCTTACGGGTTTCCTGGCGTGGCTCGAGGCGGCGCCGCCCGGGCAGCGCGTGAACGTGGCCTGATCTTCGGCTTTCCGTCCGGTGGGGGCTGGTCGCGCAGTTCCCCGCGCCCCTGAAATGCATGGCGCTTCGCGCCGCATTTCCCCGATGGGGCACCGCCCTGATGGAGATCGCGCACGAAG
>NZ_JBHYTK010000094.1:0-5276 GCF_042749255.1 Streptomyces sp. NPDC059524
AGGCCGACGCGGGGCTGCGGGCCGGTGGGGCTTCTCGCGCAGTACCCCGCGCCCCTGAAGGCATGCGGCTTCGCCGCGCCTTCCCCCGATGAAAGGCGCCCCGCGCCTTTGCCGGGGAGATGCGGCGCGAAGCGCCATGCATCTCAGGGGCGCGGGGAACTGCGCGACCAGCCACGACGAGACCCGCACCCGGCGACAAAGCGGCGGAGCTGCGGCGGGAGGCCGTGTCCGGCACTCGGACCGCGGCAGCGGCTTCGTACACAGGCCCGATAACGTAGAAACATCATGAGCGCTTCGCAGCCCCAGCACCCTGCTGACGCCCCGGCCGGTCTCGCGGCCGATGTCCCGACTCTCCTGGTCAAGATCTTCGGCAAGGACCGGCCCGGCATCACGGCCGGACTGTTCGACACCCTCGCCGCCTACTCCGTCGACGTGGTCGACATCGAGCAGGTCGTCACCCGCGGCCGCATCGTCCTGTGCGCCCTGGTGACCGCGCCGCCGGCCGGTCTCGACGGCGAGCTGCGGGCCACCGTCCACAGCTGGGCGGAGTCCATCCGGATGCAGGCCGAGATCATCTCCGGCACCGGTGACAACCGGCCGCGCGGTGTGGGCCGCTCGCTGGTCACGGTCCTCGGTCACCCGCTCACCGCCGAGTCGACGGCCGCGATCGCCGCGTCCATCACCGCGACCGGCGGCAACATCGACCGCATCTTCCGGCTCGCCAAGTACCCCGTGACGGCCGTCGAGTTCGCCGTGTCCGGCACCGAGACGGAGCGGCTGCGCACGGCGCTGGCCACGGAGGCGGCGCGCCTGGGCGTGGACGTCGCGGTGGTCGCGGCCGGTCTGCACCGGCGCGCACAGCGGCTCGTCGTGATGGACGTCGACTCGACGCTCATCCAGGACGAGGTGATCGAGCTGTTCGCGGCGCACGCGGGCTGTGAGGACAAGGTCGCCGAGGTGACGGCCGCGGCGATGCGCGGCGAGCTGGACTTCGAGCAGTCGCTGCACGCGCGCGTGGCGCTCCTGGAGGGGCTCGACGCGTCGGTCGTGGACAAGGTCAGGAGCGAGGTCCGGCTGACGCCGGGGGCCCGCACCCTGATCCGTACGCTGAAGCGGCTCGGCTATCAAGTGGGCGTCGTGTCCGGCGGGTTCACGCAGGTCACGGACGATCTGAAGGAGCGGCTCGGGCTCGACTTCGCGCAGGCCAACACGCTGGAGATCGTCGACGGGAAGCTGACCGGCAAGGTCACCGGCGAGATCGTGGATCGGGCGGGCAAGGCGAGGCTGCTGCGCCGGTTCGCCGCGGAGGCCGGGGTGCCTCTGGCGCAGACGGTGGCGATCGGCGACGGTGCGAACGACCTGGACATGCTGAACGCGGCGGGCCTCGGTGTCGCCTTCAACGCGAAGCCGGTGGTGCGCGAGGCCGCACACACGGCGGTGAACGTGCCGTTCCTGGACACGGTCCTGTACCTGCTGGGGATCACCCGCGAAGAGGTCGAGGCCGCGGACACGCACGAGGGCTGACCTGCCGTACGGCAGACGTGAGGCGCGGGTCCCGGTCCTTCCGGGGCCCGCGCCTCGTGCGTGTCACTCGCTGGGCGCCCAGTAGTCGACGAGGGTCGCGGTGCCGGGCTCCAGGCTCTTCCAGGAGCCGGGGAAGGTGAGGACGGCGAAGGCGGCCGTGGGGAAGCCGCGCCGGTCCACGCGCTGCCGGGTGTCGCCCTCGGCGTCCTTGGCGAGGATCTCGGTGAGGGCCTGGACGCCGGGGTTGTGGCCGATGAGGACGAGGTCGCGCACGTCGTCCGGCGTCTCGTTCAGCACGGCGATCAGCTCGCCGGGCGAGGCCTCGTAGATCCGCTCCTCGTACACGGTCCTGGGCCGCTCGGGCAGCTCGGCGACGGCGAGCTTCCAGGTCTCGCGGGTGCGGGCGGCGGTCGAGCAGAGGGCCAGGCCGAACGGGATGCCGGAGTCGGCCAGTCTGCGGCCGGCTACGGGGGCGTCCCTGCGGCCCCGCTCGGCGAGCGGCCGGTCGTGGTCGGAGACCTGCGGCCAGTCCGCCTTGGCATGCCGGAAAAGAACGATCCTGCGGGGTTCTGCGACGCTCATGGCTCCCAGCTTCGCACGAAACCGGCCATGAGGCGCAGGGAGTTGACGCGCTCGCCCGGCACGGGTGAACAGCGGTGCGGGAGGCTAGGGCGTGTCCGCAAAGTCCCGTCGTCCGCCCGGAGGGCGGGCCGGGCGGCGTCTGGTGCGTGCTCTCGGTGCGCCGGGCGCAAGGCCTCGTACTGGATGTACTTGGCCTTACGCCCGGTGCGGCGAGTGGGGGTACCTCCCACGCCCTTAAGGCAGTGGGGGAGCGTGCCAGGCGTCGACCGGCTGGGGGCACCTCCCAGCGTTAGCTGGGGGAGGGACTTTGCGGACACGCCCTAGCGCTGGATGAGTTCCCTGGCGCGTTCGAGGACGTGCGTGAAGGACGGGTCGCCCGCGGCGGCCTGCGCGTCCGCCGGGTTGAGGATCAGCAGGAGCAGGGCGACGAACGCTACGGCGGGCAGGACGACCGCCCACCAGGGCAGCCGGGTGTCCGCGCCGCCCGCCGCCGACGCGTGGGTCCGGGTGTGGGTGGGGGCCTGCATGGCTGCCTCCGGGTCCGTGGGCGCCGCGGTCCGCCACCGCGGTGGGCCGCCCGGTCGGGGCGACACTTCGACGGTACGGACCGCAGGGGCCCGGGCCCATCCGGTGATCCACCCACTCGACCCTGACCCTGGCCCCCTAGGGGACGGTGGGGTTGACCCCACCCTCCGGCGCGCGGCCGGGACGGGTCACCCGGTCACGGGGAGACGATCGTCGCGATGACGGCGATGACGACGGTGACGGCGATCATCGCGCCGAAGACGGCGAGAAGCTTCTTCTGGCCGTTCTGGGGGTTGGGTTCGAGCACAGGCGACATGCGGCAAGTGTCGCACCCGTCCCCCGCCGTCCGGCCCCCGGGGTCAGGCCGCGGCGGCCGCCTCGTCCTCGACCGTGCGGTTGCGGCCCGCGAAGATGCCGACCACGATCTGCGGCACCATCAGCGCGGCCATCAGCGCGATCGGCACGCCCCAGCCGCCGCTGTGCTGGTAGAGGACGCCGACGAGCAGCGGGCCCGGGATCGAGATGAGGTAGCCGGTGGACTGGGCGAAGCCGGAGAGCTTGACGACGCCGGCGCCGGTGCGGGCGCGCATGCCGATCATCGTGAGGGCCAGCGGGAACGAGCAGTTGGAGATGCCGAGCAGGATCGCCCAGACCCAGGCGCCGGAGGCCGGGGCGAAGTACAGGCCCGCGTAGCCGGCGAGGCCGCAGGCGCCGAGGAGGACCACCATCGGGCCCTGGCTGGACAGCCGGGCGGCGACGCGCGGGATGACGAAGCCGAGTGGCACGCCCATGACCATGCAGACGGCGAGCAGCACACCGGCGGTCGAGGCGGAGACCCCGGCGTCGCGGAAGATCTGCGCCATCCAGCCCATGGTGATGTACGCGGCGGTGGCCTGGAGGCCGAAGAAGCAGGCGAGCGCCCAGGCGGTGCGGCTGCGGGCGATGCGCAGTCCGGAGCCGTCGGCCTCGGCGGGCACGGACTCGACGGCCGGGGCCCCTTGTCCGGCGGTCTGCTGCGGGTCACGCCGGTCGCGGACCAGCGGGAGCCAGGGCAGCACGGCGGCCGCCGCGAGCACGGACCACACGGCGAGGCCGGTCTTCCAGTCGCCGCCCATGGCGTCGGTCACCGGGACGGTGATCGCGGCGGCGGTGGAGGTGCCGGCGGCCAGGGCCATCGAGTAGAGGCCGGTCATGGAGCCGACGCGGTCGGGGAACCAGCGCTTGACGACGACCGGCATCAGGATGTTGGCGACCGCGATGCCCATGAGGGCGAGGGCGGTGGCGGCCAGGAAGGCCACCGTGTTCCCCGTGAAGGGGCGCAGGGCGAGGCCCGCGGCGATGGCGGCCATGCCGAAGCAGACGACGGCGGCGGGGCCGAAGCGCTTGGCGAGACGCGGGGCCATCGAGCCGAAGAGCGCGAAACAGAGCGGCGGCACGGAGGTGAGGACGCCGGCGACGCTGCCGCTCATGCCGAGCCCGTCGCGGACCTCTTCGAGGAGGGCGCCGAGACTGGTGACGGCGGGGCGCAGGTTCAGGGCGGCGAGGACGATGCCGACGGTCACCAGGCGCAGCGCCCAGGTGCGTGGCGCGGTGCTCTTGACCGGCTCCGCGGTCGCGGTCGCCGGGGCGGTCGGTGGTGCCATCGTCGGGGTTTCCTCACTAGCCATGAGACCCATATTAGAATCATGGGATGATTGGTTGTCCAATCGGATTGCGTCACACTGGACCTGGGGCCCGCCTCCCGGCCCGCCCCTCCGCGTTCGTACGAGCAAGCACGAAGGAACGTCATGGCACTGACCTCCCCCCGGCGCTCGGCCCTGTCCGAGCAGGTCATCTCCGCCCTGCGCGCCCAGATCTCCTCGGGCGAGTGGCCGGTGGGCTCCCGGATCCCCACCGAGCCGGAGCTCGTCGAGCAGCTCGGTGTGGCGAGGAACACGGTGCGCGAGGCCGTCCGCGCGCTCGCGCACAACGGGCTCCTCGACATCCGGCAGGGCTCGGGCACCTATGTGGTGGCGACCAGCGAGCTGGCCGGTGTGATGCAGCGGCGGTTCGCGGACGCCGATCCGCGGCACATCGCCGAGCTGCGCTCCACGCTGGAGTCGAGCGCGGCCGCGCTGGCCGCGCAGCGGCGCACCGAGCGGGACCTCAAGCAGCTGCACACCCTGCTCCTGCGCCGGGAGGAGGCGTGGGAGGCACGCGACGCCGAGGCCTTCGTGACGGCGGACTCGACGTTCCACCTGGCCGTGGTGGCCGCGTCGCACAACGACGTGATGACGGCGATGTACGCGGACCTCGGCGAGGTGCTGCGGGACTGGCTGCGCGAGGACGTCGGCGAGCGCCTGACGGAGGAGAACAACATGGACCACACGGCGCTGGTGGACGCGATCCGTGAGGGGGACGCGGAGGCGGCGGCGACGGAGGCGGCCAGTTACGCGTTCCTGTGCAGGTCGGGCCGGCTCACCGCGCCTTCCGGTGACTGACCCAGGCGGTCCGTACGTCCTTCCAGCAGCGCCCGGCGAGCCGTACGGTCTCGGCCGGGCCGAGCGCGCGCGGGGCGGGGGGGGGGGGGCGGTGGACCCCACCGCGCGCCGGCCCCGGGGGGGGGGGCCCCGCGGCAACACGGGGGGGGGGGTTGGGATATCGCG
>NZ_JBHYTK010000094.1:5286-31247 GCF_042749255.1 Streptomyces sp. NPDC059524
GCCCAGTACGGCGTTCCGGGGCCGCGCGGGCGGGCACCCCGCGCCTTCCGGTGACTCACCCAGGCGGTCCGTACGTCCTTCCCCCAGCGCCCGGCGCGCCGTCCGGTCCCGGCGGGGCCGACCGCGCGCGGCGCGGTGTCGGTGTCGATGTCCCACCAGCGGTCGCACTCGACGTGCAGGGCGACCCGGTCGACATCCGGGTAGGGGTTGTGGCAAGTCGCGCTCACCCGTGACCCGTCGACCCTGACCCGGCACCCGGCCCCGGAGGGCTCGGGCGCGGCGACGCTGTCCGCGCCTGCGCCCAGCAGGGCGAGCGCGACCAGCACGGTGGCTATCCGATGGCTCAGACGCACGAAGGGACCTCCCGCACCCAGCGTGCGTGGAGGTCCCTCGTGGTGGCCCGGTCTACTGCTCCGTCCGGGGGATGATCAAGCCCCCGAAGGGGCGCGGGGAACTGCGCGGGAAGGGACCACGCGGGATCAGCCGCGAACGAAACCCGGCCCCCGCCGCGGCGCAGAGGCGCCCCCGCCGAACCCGCTGAGCGCTACGCTCCGATGGCGTGCAGGCCGCCGTCGACGTGGATGATCTCGCCCGTGGTCTTCGGGAACCAGTCCGAGAGCAGCGCGACGATGCCGCGGCCGGCCGGCTCCGGGTCCTCCAGCTTCCACTCCAGCGGGGAGCGGCTGTCCCAGACGGAGGCCAGCTCGGCGAAGCCCGGGATGGACTTGGCGGCCATCGAGCCGATGGGACCGGCCGAGATCAGGTTGCAGCGGATGTTCTGCTTGCCCAGGTCACGGGCCATGTAGCGGCTGGTGGCCTCGAGCGCGGCCTTGGCCGGGCCCATCCAGTCGTACTGCGGCCACGCGAACTGCGCGTCGAAGGTGAGGCCGACGACGGACCCGCCCTCGGACATGAGCGGCAGCAGCGCCATCGTGAGCGACTTCAGCGAGAACGCCGAGACGTGCATGGCCGTGGCCACCGACTCGAACGGCGTGTTGAGGAAGTTGCCGCCGAGCGCGTCCTGCGGCGCGAAGCCGATGGAGTGCACGACACCGTCGATGCGGTCGCCGAGGTGCTCGCGGACCTGGCCCTCCAGGCGGGCGAGGTGCTCGTCGTTGGAGACGTCGAGCTCCAGGACCTTGACCTTGTCGGGCTCCGGCAGCTTCTTGGCGATGCGCTCGGTCAGGGTCGGCCGCGGCCAGGCGGTGAGGATGATCTCCGCACCCTGCTCCTGGGCCAGCTTCGCGGTGTGGAAGGCGATGGAGGACTCCATCAGCACACCGGTGATGAGGATCTTCTTGCCCTCGAGGATTCCAGCCATGGTGTTCAGTGACCCATTCCCAGTCCGCCGTCAACCGGGATGACGGCTCCAGTGATGTACGAGGCGTCGTCCGAGGTCAGGAACTTCACCACACCGGCGATCTCCTCGACCTGCGCGTACCGGCCGAGCGGGACCTGGGCGACGATGCCCGCGCGCTGCTCGTCGGTGAGCGCCTGCGTCATGTCGGTGTCGACAAAACCGGGGGCGACGACGTTGAAGGTGATGTTGCGCGACCCGAGCTCACGGGCCAGGGAGCGCGCGAAGCCGACGAGGCCGGCCTTGGAGGCGGCGTAGTTCGCCTGCCCCGCGGAGCCGAGCAGCCCGACGACGGAGGAGATCAGCACGACGCGGCCCTTGCGAGCGCGCAGCATGCCGCGGTTGGCACGCTTGACGACCCGGAAGGTGCCCGTGAGGTTGGTGTCGAGGACGGACGTGAAGTCCTCCTCGGACATGCGCATGAGGAGCTGGTCCTTGGTGACGCCGGCGTTGGCGACGAGGACCTCGACGGGACCGTGCTTGTCCTCGATCTCCTTGTAGGCCTGCTCCACCTGCTCGCCGTCGGTGATGTCGCACTTGACGGCGAGGAGACCCAGCTTCTCGAGCTCCGCCGGGTCGCCCGAGCGGTACGTGATCGCGACCTTGTCGCCGGCCTCCGCGAATGCGCGGGCGATGGCGAGGCCGATGCCCCGGTTTCCTCCGGTGACGAGAACCGAGCGGCTCAACGGATCACCCTTTCGATAGCGGTCGTCGTACCTCGGAAACCTATCGGTACGACCCGGGGTACGGAGAATCGGCCACCCACAGCGCCACCCCCGACTCACTGTCGGGTCCCTACAGAAAGGTCTGGCCGCGCACCCCCGCCGCGCGACATGATCGGGGCTCACGGTGGTGAGGAAAGGGAGACATTCGTGCCTCATACGATCGATGAAGCCTTCACGGCGCTGCCGCTGCGGGCGCTCGCCGACGCGGCGCTGGCCCGCGCGCGGGCGCTGGGCGCCGAGCACGCCGACTTCCGCTTCGAGCGGGTGCGCAGCGCGGCGGTGCGGCTGCGGGACGCCAAGCCGTCGGGTTCCTCCGACACGACGGACCTGGGCTACGCGGTGCGGGTCGTGCACGGCGGCACGTGGGGTTTCGCGTCCGGCGTCGACCTGACGATGGACGCGGCGGCGAAGGTGGCGTCGCAGGCCGTCGCGATGGCGCAGCTGAGCGCGAAGGTGATCAAGGCGGCCGGATCGGACGTGGGGGCGCCCCCTGGACGGAGTCCTTGGGGGAGGGTCGAGCTGGCGGCCGAGCCGGTGCACGCGGAGAAGACCTGGATCTCCTCGTACGAGATCGATCCGTTCTCGGTGCCGGAGGAGGAGCGGGCGGGGCTGCTCGCCGACTGGAGCGCGCGGCTGCTGGCGGCCGACGGGGTGTCGCACGTGGACGCCTCGCTGCTCAGCGTCCACGAGAACAAGTTCTACGCGGACACGGCGGGCACGGTGACGACCCAGCAGCGGGTGCGCCTGCACCCGCAGCTGACCGCGGTCTCCGTCGACGGCTCCAGCGGCGAGTTCGACTCGATGCGCACGATCGCGCCACCGGTCGGGCGCGGCTGGGAGTACCTGACGGGCACGGGCTGGGACTGGGAGAGCGAGCTCGCGCAGATCCCCGAGCTGCTCGCGGAGAAGATGCGCGCCCCGAGCGTGCGGGCCGGTTCGTACGACCTGGTGGTGGACCCGTCGAACCTGTGGCTGACGATCCACGAGTCGATCGGGCACGCCACCGAGCTGGACCGCGCGCTCGGCTACGAGGCGGCGTACGCGGGCACCTCCTTCGCCACCTTCGACCAGCTCGGCAAGCTCAAGTACGGCTCCGAGATCATGAACGTGACGGGTGACCGGACGGCCGAGCACGGGCTCGCGACGATCGGCTACGACGACGAGGGCGTGGCCGGGCAGTCCTGGGACCTGGTGAAGGACGGGACGCTCGTCGGCTATCAGCTGGACCGCCGGATCGCGAAGCTGACCGGCTTCGAGCGGTCCAACGGCTGCGCGTACGCCGACTCCCCCGGGCATGTGCCGGTGCAGCGGATGGCGAACGTGTCGCTGCAGCCGGACCCGGGCGGCCTGTCGACCGAGGACCTCATCGCGGGCGTCGACCGCGGCATCTACGTCGTGGGCGACCGGTCCTGGTCGATCGACATGCAGCGCTACAACTTCCAGTTCACCGGCCAGCGCTTCTTCAGGATCGAGAACGGGCGGCTCGCCGGGCAGCTGCGCGATGTCGCTTACCAGGCGACGACCACCGACTTCTGGGGCTCGATGGCCGCGGTCGGCGGCCCCCAGACCTATGTCCTCGGCGGCGCCTTCAACTGCGGCAAGGCCCAGCCGGGCCAGGTCGCCGCGGTCTCCCACGGCTGCCCCTCGGCCCTGTTCAAGGGCGTCAACATCCTCAACACGACGCAGGAGGCCGGTCGATGAGCCCGCGTTCCACCAAGCCGTACGAGATCGTCGAGCGCGCCCTGGAGCTGTCGCGGGCCGACGGCTGTGTCGTCGTCGCGGACGAGACCTCGACCGCGAATCTGCGCTGGGCGGGCAACGCGCTGACCACGAACGGCGTGACGCGCGGCCGGACCCTGACGGTGATCGCGACGGTCGACGGCAAGGAGGGCACGGCGACGGGCGTCGTGTCCCGGGCCGCCGTGACGGCCGACGACCTGGAGCCGCTGGTGCGGGCCGCGGAGGAGGCCGCCGCGAAGGCCGGGCCCGCCGAGGACGCGCAGCCGCTCGTGGACGGCGTACCGCACTCCCCCGGGTTCACCGAGGCGCCGGCCGAGACGTCCTCCGCGGTGTTCGCGGACTTCGCGCCGGCGCTCGGCGAGGCCTTCGCCCGGGCGCGGGCCGGCGGCCGGGAGCTGTACGGCTTCGCGAACCACGAGATGACGTCCAGCTACCTGGGGACGTCGACGGGCCTGCGGCTGCGGCACGACCAGCCCAACGGGACGCTCGAACTGAACGCGAAGTCGCCGGACCGCACCCGCTCGGCGTGGGCGGGCCGCTCCACCCGGGACTTCAAGGACGTCGACCCGGGGGCGCTCGACGCCGAGCTCGCCCAGCGCCTCGGCTGGGCCGAGCGCCGGATCGACCTGCCCGCCGGGCGGTACGAGACGCTGCTGCCGCCGACGGCCGTCGCGGATCTGCTGATCTACCAGCTGTGGTCGGCGGGCGCACGGGACGCGGCGGAGGGCCGGACCGTGTTCAGCAAGCCGGGCGGCGGCACCCGGATCGGCGAGCGGCTGAGCCCGCTGCCGCTGACGCTGCGCAGCGACCCGTACGAGCCGGGCCTGGAGTGCGCGCCGTTCGTCCTGGCGCACTCCTCCGGGGACGACGCGTCGGTGTTCGACAACGGGCTGCCGGTGAGCGCCACGGAGTGGATCGCGGACGGCGAGCTGCGGCAGCTCACCACCACGCGGCACAGCGCCGCCCTGACGGGGCTGCCCGTCGCGCCGGCCGGGGACAACTTGATCCTGGACGGCGGCACGGGCCGCTCCCTGGACGAGATGGTCGCGGACACGGAGCGCGGGCTGCTGCTGACCTGCCTCTGGTACATCCGCGAGGTCGATCCGGCGACCCTGCTCCTGACCGGGCTGACCCGGGACGGCGTGTACCTCGTGGAGAACGGCGAGGTGGTGGGCGAGGTGAACAACTTCCGGTTCAACGAGTCGCCGGTGGACCTCCTGGGGCGGGCCACCGAGGCCGGGCGCACGGAAAAGACGCTGCCGCGCGAGTGGGGCGACTGGTTCACTAGAGCGGCGATGCCGGCCCTGCGGGTGCCGGACTTCAACATGAGCTCGGTCAGCCGGGGCGTCTGACGCCCATAGACTGGCAGCGTTCATCCAGCTTCATTCAGCTTCATTCATCAGGTACGTACGAGGAGACTCAGACCGTGACGGACATCGTCGACGAACTGAAGTGGCGCGGGCTGATCGCCCTGTCCACCGACGAGGACGCGCTGCGCAAGGCATTCGCGGACGGTCCGGTCACGTTCTATTGCGGCTTCGACCCGACCGCGCCGAGCCTGCACCTGGGCAACCTGGTGCAGATCCTCACCATGCGGCGCATCCAGCAGGCGGGGCACCGCCCGCTGGGTCTGGTCGGCGGCGCCACCGGTCTGATCGGTGACCCGAAGCCGACGGCGGAGCGCACGCTGAACTCGCCGGAGGTCGTCGCCGGCTGGGTGGAGCGGCTGCGCGGCCAGGTGGAGAAGTTCCTCGACTTCGAGGGCCCGCACGCGGCGACGATGGTGAACAACCTGGACTGGACCTCGGGCCTGTCCGCCATCGAGTTCCTGCGCGACGTCGGCAAGTACTTCCGGGTCAACAAGATGATCGCGAAGGAGGCCGTCTCGCGGCGGCTCAACTCGGACGCGGGCATCAGCTACACCGAGTTCAGCTACCAGATCCTCCAGGGCATGGACTACCTCAAGCTGTACGAGCAGTACGGCTGTGTCCTGCAGACCGGCGGCAGCGACCAGTGGGGCAACCTGACCTCCGGCACCGACCTGATCCACCGGGTCCACCCGGAGGCCATTGTCCACGCGATCGGCACCCCGCTGCTCACCAAGGCGGACGGCACCAAGTTCGGCAAGACCGAGTCCGGCACCGTGTGGCTGGACCCGGAGATGTTCTCGCCGTACGCCTTCTACCAGTTCTGGCTGAACGCGGACGACCGGGACATCTCCAAGTTCCTGCGCACCTTCTCCTTCAAGTCCCGGGAGGAGATCGAGGAGCTGGAGCGGCAGACCGAGGAGCGGCCGCAGGCGCGTGCCGCGCAGCGGGCGCTGGCCGAGGAGCTGACGACGCTGGTGCACGGCGCCGACCAGACCGCGGCCGTGGTCTCGGCGTCCAAGGCCCTGTTCGGCCAGGGCGACGGAAGCCTCGCGGACCTGGACGAGGCGACGCTCGCCTCGGCCCTGTCCGAGCTGCCGAAGATCGAGGTCACCGAGCTGGCCCCGGCCGTCGACCTGTTCGCCGAGGTCGGTCTGGTCGCCAGCAAGTCCGCCGCGCGCCGCACGGTGAAGGAGGGCGGCGCCTACGTGAACAACACGAAGGTCGCCGCGGAGGACTTCGTGCCCGCCGCCGAGGACCTGCTGCACGGGCGCTGGCTGGTGCTGCGCCGCGGCAAGAAGAACCTGGCCGCGGTGGAGCTCAAGGGCTGACACCCGCCTCCGCTCCGTAGCACGGTGTTTGGGCCGGGCCCCCCCGCGGCGGGGCGGGGGGGCCCCGGTTGGGGGGGGGGGCGGGGGGGTGGGCCGTGCCCCGCGCGGGGTGGCGGCGCGCCGTGGGCCTGAGCCTAGCCCGGTCCCGCTCGCGCGGGGCCGGGCCTTCACCGTTTGCCGGGTCGGGCCGGGGCTAGGCCCGTTCCCGCTGCTTGGTGCCGCGCATCGAGGTCCAGAGCCAGTCGCCGACGCCGACGACCACGACCGCGCCGATCAGCTGGAGCAGATGCCGGGTCCAGTCGATGCCCCGGGTGTCGTTGACCCCGATGCCGGTGGCCACCCAGTTGCCCAGGACGCTGCCGAGGATGCCGAAGACCGTCGTCAGCCACAGTGGGATCTGCTGCTTGCCGGGAAGGATCGCCTTCGCGATCAGCCCCAGCACGAACCCCACGATGATCGCCCACAACCAACTCATGTCGTCGCCTCCTCAAGCGGCGCCGGGCGCGCGGCACATGCCGCACGCGTGCGATCAGTCTCCGGCCGTACTCCGTACGACGCATGTCGGGGCGGGCCGTACGTGGGACGGCGCAGAGGGCCCGGCCCGTCCGGGTGTGCCCCGGTCTCGTGGGCGGCGCGGCCCGGGCGTACCGTGGGGTGCAGTCCGGTCCGGGGAGAGTCCGGCGACCTTGCGGGTGGTGGAATGTGATGCGGAAGCGCAACGGCAACGGCGGAGCAGAGGTCTTCCGGATCACCGGAGCCCGCCAGGGGCTGGCGGAGGACGTACGGGGCCGGCAGCGCCGTTATGTCATCTCGATGTCGATCCGCACCGTGTCGGTGATTCTCACGGCGGTGCTGTGGGACGTGGAGCGACCTGTCGCGATCGTGACGCTGATCCTCGGCGCCCTGCTCCCCTATGTCGCCGTCGTCATCGCGAACGCGGGCCGGGAGAACGTGCCGGCGCTGCCCTCGACCTTCGTGACCGCGCCCCTGCGCCCGATGATCTCCGCCGCCCCGTCGGCGGCTCCGGCGGAACCCGTGGCGGAGGACCGCCGCTAGCGGCGACGGCGTCCGGCGCCGCCCGGAGCCCGCGTGGAGACCCGCTCGATTCCGGGCCGGAAGCTCAAGAAATGCTCAGATCAATCATGTTGTTCCGGTGCCGGTGTCCGGGGTGTGCGTGACATACTGCGTACGCGCTCCGCATCCCCCGTCGGAGCGACGGACCGACGCCGGGCAGCTCCCCCCGTGGCTGCTCGGCGTCGCCATTTCCAGACCCTTTCCAGGCCCTTTCCGGACCCCTTTTCCCGGGCCTTTAGGGTGGGGGCGTGAACCTCGCGAACCTCTCCGAACCGTCGCCCGCCACCCCCCAGTGCTCGGCCAAGGGCTGCCGCGCCGACGCGGTCTGGGTGCTCGCGTGGAACAACCCGAAGCTGCACACGCCGGACCGCCGCAAGACGTGGCTGGCCTGCGAGGAGCACCGCGAGCACCTCAGCCAGTTCCTGGGAGTGCGCGGATTTCTGAAGGACGTCGTGACGCTGGCGGAGTGGGAGAACCAGCCCGAGGCCGACTAGCGGACCAGCGGGCTCAGCCGCCGATCGCCGACATGGGGCGGTCGGGCTGGAGGAAGGTCGGGTCGTCCAGGCCGGAGCCCGCCTTCTTGCCCCACATGGCGAGCTTCCAGATGCGGGCGATCTCCGCGTCGGGCGCGTCGGAGCGCAGGGCCGCGCGCAGGTCCGTCTCCTCCGTGGCGAACAGACAGGTGCGGACCTGGCCGTCGGCGGTGAGGCGGGTGCGGTCGCAGGCGGAGCAGAACGGGCGGGTGACGGAGGCGATGACGCCGACCCGGTGCGGGCCGCCGTCGACGATCCAGCGCTCGGCCGGGGCCGAGCCGCGCTCGTCGGAGCCTTCGGGGGTCAGCTCGAAGCGCGTCCGCAGGGAGGCGAGGATGTCGCCCGCGGTGATCATGCCGTCGCGCTTCCAGCCGTGCTGGGCGTCCAGCGGCATCTGCTCGATGAAGCGCAGCTCGTAGTCGTGCTCGACGGCCCAGGCGAGGAGCTCGGGGGCCTCGTCCTCGTTGAGCCCCGGCATCAGGACCGAGTTGATCTTCACGGGGGTCAGGCCCGCCTCGTGGGCGGCGGCGAGGCCCTCGATGACGTCCTTGTGGCGGTCGCGGCGGGTCAGGGTCTTGAAGACGTCGGGACGCAGCGTGTCCAGCGACACGTTCACCCGGTCCAGGCCCGCCGCCCTGAGGGCCTCGGCGGTGCGCTTGAGGCCGATCCCGTTCGTCGTCAGGGACATGCGGGGGCGGGGCTCCAGGGCCGCGACGCGCTCCACGATGCCGACGAGGCCGGGGCGCAGCAGGGGCTCGCCGCCGGTGAAGCGGACCTCGGTGATGCCCAGCTCGGTGACCGCGATGCGGACGAGGCGGACGATCTCGTCGTCGGTGAGCAGGTCCGGCTTGGCCAGCCACTGCAGGCCTTCCTCGGGCATGCAGTAGGTGCAGCGGAGATTGCACCGGTCGGTCAGTGAGACCCGCAGGTCGGTGGCCACTCGGCCGTAGGTGTCGATGAGCACGTGGGCCCCCTCCCTGGTCGCGTTCTGTGATCGCGTTCTGCCTGACACGTCCGAGCCTACGTGACGCCACCGACAGGAGGGAGGCCGGTGATCCCACGAGTGTGCCGGGCTCCCGTCGTAGAGAGCTACCAGCGCACCGTGCTCCGGCCGCGGCGGGAGCACGGTGCGCACGGGGCCGTCAGTGGGCTCCGGTGCCGGTCAGGGACCGGACCTCGAGCTCCGCGTACTTGCCCTTGTCGGCCTTCTCCTTCGACAGGTAGGTACCGAGGATGCCGAGCAGGAAGCCGACCGGGATCGAGATGATGCCGGGATTCTCCAGCGGGAACCAGTGGAAGTCGACGCCCTTGAACATCGACGTCTTCGGGTTGCCGGAGACGACCGGCGAGAAGAGCACCAGGAAGACGGCGGTGAACAGGCCGCCGTAGATCGACCACAGGGCTCCGTTGGTGTTGAAGCGCTTCCAGAAGAGGCTGTAGAGGATCGTCGGCAGGTTGGCGGAGGCGGCGACCGCGAAGGCGAGGGCGACGAGGCCGGCGACGTTGAGGTCGCGGGCGAGGGCGCCCAGGGCGATCGAGACGATGCCGATGAAGACGGTGGCCCAGCGGGCGGCCTTCATCTCCTCCTTCTCGGAGGCCTGTCCCTTCTTGATGACGTTCGCGTAGATGTCGTGCGCGAACGAGGACGAGGAGGCGAGGGTGAGGCCCGCGACCACGGCGAGGATCGTCGCGAAGGCGACGGCCGAGATGGAGGCGAGCAAAATCGCGCCCCAGTTGGAGTCGGTGCCGCCGAGATGGAGGGCGAGCAGTGGCGCCGCCGTGTTGCCCGCCGGGTTGGAGGCGATGATCTCCTCCGGCTTGATGAGGGCGGCGGCGCCGAAGCCGAGCGCGATCGTCATCAGGTAGAAGGCGCCGATGATGCCGATGGCCCAGTTGACGGACTTACGGGCGGCCTTGGCGGTCGGCACCGTGTAGAACCGGATCAGGATGTGCGGGAGTCCGGCGGTGCCGAGGACGAGCGCGATGCCGAGCGAGATGAAGTCGATCTTCGACGTGGAGGTGGCGCCGTACTTGAGTCCGGGTTCCAGGAACGCCGCGCCCTTGCCGCTGTTGTCCGCGGCGGTGCCGAGCAGGTCGGAGATGTTGAAGTCGAACTTCAGGAGGACCAGGAAGGTCAGCAGGATGGCGCCCGCGATGAGGAGCACCGCCTTGACCATCTGCACCCAGGTGGTGCCCTTCATGCCGCCGATGGTGACGTAGACGATCATCAGGACGCCGACGAGGGCGACGATGCCGACCTTGCCCGCGTCCGAGGTGATGCCGAGCAGCAGCGAGACGAGGACGCCGGCGCCGGCCATCTGCGCGAGCAGGTAGAAGATCGAGACGACGATCGTGGAGGTGCCCGCGGCGGTGCGCACGGGGCGCTGGCGCATCCGGTAGGCGAGGACGTCGCCCATCGTGTAGCGGCCGGAGTTGCGCAGCGGTTCGGCGACCAGGAGCAGCGCCACGAGCCAGGCGACGAGGAAGCCGATGGAGTAGAGGAAGCCGTCGTAGCCGAACAGGGCGATGGCGCCGGCGATGCCGAGGAAGGACGCGGCGGACATGTAGTCGCCGGAGACGGCGAGGCCGTTCTGGAAGCCGGTGAACTGGCGGCCGCCCGCGTAGAAGTCGGAGGCGTCCTTGGTCTGGCGGCCGGCCCAGACGGTGATGACGAGCGTCGCGAGGACGAACACCGAGAAGAGGCCGATGATCAGCGGCCGGTGTTCGCTCGCCTCTGCGGCGGCGAGTACGTGCACTGCGGGGCTCATGCGCCGCCCTCCATACGGGACTTGATGGCCTCGGCCTTGGGGTCGAGCTTCGCTGCGGCGTGCTTCGAGTACCACCAGGCGATGAGGAACGTGGTGAGGAACTGGGCGAGTCCGAGGACGAAGGCCACGTTGATGTTGCCGAAGACCTTGGTGCCCATGAAGCCGCCCGCGTAGTTCGACAGCAGGACGTAGAGCAGGTACCAGGCGATGAAGGCGACGGTCAGCGGGAAGGCGAACGAGCGGTGCGCACGGCGCAGTTCACCGAACTCCGCGCTCTGCTGCACCTCGACGAACTCCTCGGTGGAGGGCATCGCCGACCGCTCGTCGGGGCTGCCCTTCTGGGGTGGTGGTGCGTCGGTGGCCACGGAGAGTCTCCTCGTGATGCGAGTGCGGTCGGGGACGGGGGTCGGATGGTAGGGGGTGCGCGGGGTGATCCGACAGAGGGCCTGATCACCCGTGCGCTCCCTGCACAACGGCACGGGGACACGATGGGAGTGGTTCAACTCCGCCTGTTTATTTACGAACTCGTTGCTGACCTGCGGGATCAGCGATACCTTCAGGCCGCACCACGCGTCATGTACCTGCCCGGGCACCACCTGTGTCCCGGGCTTTCCCTTCTTCGCCCGCTACGACGGATGATGTGGAGATCCCATGGCTCATCTGCCTGCCAGACGCCGCATGGCCCTCGCCCTGCCGATCGGCATCGCTCTGACGGCTTCGTTCGGCTTCCTGCCTTCCGCGGTCGCCGCACCCGCCGACGCCCCTGCCGTGACGGCCGGTTCCGAGGCCGGTTCGCTCTCCTACGTGGTGAACGCGCGCAGCACCGACGCGCACACCATCGCCTCGGTGAGCAAGGCGATATCCGCGGCCGGCGGTTCCATAGTCGAGACGTACGCGAAGATAGGCGTCTTCGTCGTCCACGCGTCCAACCCCGACTTCGGCAAGCAGCTGCGCGCGGCCAAGGGTGTCGCCTCGGCCGGTGCGACGCGCACCTCGCCGCTGAGCCTGGCCGGCACCACCGACGAGGGCGCCGTGCAGAAGCTCTCGAAGGCGGACGCCCAGCAGCTGGCCGCCGCGGCCGCCCCGGGTCAGGAGCCGATGGAGGCCGACCAGTGGGACCTGCGGGCCATCGGCGCGGACCAGGCCGCGAAGATCAACCCGGGCAGCAGCAAGGTCACCGTCGGTGTCATCGACACGGGTGTCGACGACACGCACCCCGACATCGCCGCGAACTTCTCGCCGTCGCAGTCGGCGAACTGTGTCGGCGGCAAGGCGGACACCTCGCCGGGCGCCTGGCGTCCCGCGACCCCGGACCACTACCACGGCACGCACGTCGCCGGTGAGATCGCGGCCCCGCGCAACGGTGTCGGCGTCGCCGGTGTCGCGCCGGGCGTGAAGGTCGCGGGCATCAAGGTGGCCGACCCGGTCAGCGAGCTGTTCTACCCGGAGGCCGTCGTCTGCGCCTTCGTGTTCGCCGCCGACCACGGCATCGAGGTCACCAACAACAGCTACTACGTGGACCCGTGGCTGTACAACTGCATGGACGACCCCGACCAGCGGGCCATCGTCGACGCGGTGAACCGGGCCCAGACGTACGCCCAGCGCAAGGGCACGCTGAACCTGGCCTCGGCGGGCAACTCCAACCACGACCTCGACTCGGACGCGATCCTGGACGACTCCAGCCCGGACGACTCGACCGCGGTGGACCGCACGATCGACCCGCACAAGTGCTTCGACGTGCCGACCCAGCTCAAGGGTGTCGTCACGGTCAGCGCGACGGGCGTGAACAAGGCCAAGTCGTACTACTCGACGTACGGCCGCAACGTCATCGACATCGCGGCGCCGGGCGGCGACAAGTACCAGATCCCGGACACCCCGTCGAAGAACGGCCGCATCCTGTCGATCCTGCCGGGCGGCGAGTACGGCTGGCTGCAGGGCACGTCGATGGCCTCGCCGCACGCGGCGGGTGTCGCGGCGCTGCTGAAGTCGGCGCACCCGAAGGCGTCGCCGGCGCAGCTGCAGGCGATGATGAAGGCGCAGGCCGACGAGCAGGCCTGCCCGGCCGACTACGACGGCAACGGTGACGGGGTCGTCGACGCCTGGTGCAAGGGCTCCGTGGCGGACAACGGCTTCTACGGCAGCGGCATCGTGAACGCGCTGAAGGCCGTCAAGTAGCGGGACTTCTGTTCCTGAAGGGCCGGGTGGCGCAAGCCGCCCGGCCCTTTTTGCTCCGTTCGTTCCGCTGCACTTGCCCGAATCCGTGCCGGATGGTGAAGATCCAGTGGTGAGTCCGATACCGCCCGCCACCGAGTCGTCCACACCCGTGCGCCAGGACGCCGCCCCCGCGCGCCCGGCGGGCCCCGGGCGGGCCGTCGCCGTGCTCGTCCTCGTCGCCCTCGCGGCGCTGATCCCGCTGCTCGGGCCGCGGGCGGCGCTGCACGGCACCGGAGAGGCGGCCGCGCCGGGCACGGGCGGGATCTCCCTGCTGCGCACGGTCCTGTTCGCGGCGCTGAGCGTGCAGGCGGGCGAGCTGTTCGCGGGGTTCCTGGCCCGGCGCACGGCCCCGGAGCTGCGGGCGCCGCGCCGGTGGTCCGCGTACGCCGCGTGGGCCGGGTTCGCCGCCGCGCTCGGGCTGGCCGCAGTGGTGGCCGCGGGGAACCTGATCCCGAGCGGCCTCGGCGACCTGGACGTCGGCGGCCTCTACGGGACGCGCGACGGCACGCTCGCCCTCCTGGAGGTCAACGCCTTCCTCGTGGCGGCCCTGTGCGCGCGCTCCAGCCGGCCGGGCCGGGCGCTGCTGCCGCTGGCCGCGGTGGTGGTCGCGGAGGCGCTGCGCGCGCATCCGCCCACCGAGGACAGCGCGTTGCTGGGGTCGGGGCTCACGCTCGTGCATCTGACGTGCGCGTCCCTGTGGGTCGGCGGACTGCTGTACGCGTTGCGCACCCTGCGCGCCTGGCGCGCGTGCGACCCCGGGGCCGGCACCGCGCTGCTGAGCCGCTACGCGCGCGTGGCCGCGCTGCTGTTCGCCGCCCTGACCGCGACCGGGGTGTGCAGCACGCTGCGCCGGATGCCGCCCGGCACGGTCCTGGACCAGCTGACCGGGACGGCGTACGGGCGGACCCTGCTGGCGAAGGTGCTGCTCGTCGCGGTCGTCGCCGGGCTCGCCCTGGCCGCGCGGCTCCGGCTCGGCCGGGACGGGGCGCGCCTCCGCACGCGCGCGTACGTGCCCGCGCGTGCGGAGGTCGTGGTGCTCGGGGCCGTGGTTGTGGTGTCGGCGGTGCTGACGGCGGTGCCGCTCCCGATCCGCTGGTGAGGTCCCGCCCCGCGCGGGTCAGTTGGTGACGAGGACCTTGAGGGCGGTGCGCTCGTCCATCGCCTTGTAGCCGGCCGGGACGTCCTCGATGCCGACGGTCAGGTCGAAGACGGGCGACGGGTCGATCGTGCCGTTCAGGACGTCGGGCAGCAGCTGCGGGATGTAGGTGCGCACCGGGGCGACGCCGCCGCGCAGCGCGATGTTCCGGTCGAACATGACGGTCAGGTCGAGGCCGGTGGCGCTGCCGTGCGGGACGCCGACGAAGCCGACGGCGCCGCCGTCGCGGGTGATGTGCACGGCGGTGTTCATGGACTGCTCGGTGCCGACGGCCTCGACGACGGCGTGCGCGCCCTGGCCGCCGGTGAGCTCGCGGACCGCCTCGACGGCCGCCTCGCCGCGTGCGGCGACGACGTCGGTGGCGCCGAAGCGGCGGGCGATGTCCGTGCGGGCCTCGTGGCGGCCGAGCGCGATGATCCGCTCGGCGCCGAGCCGCTTGGCCGCGAGGACGGCGCACAGGCCCACGGCTCCGTCGCCGACGACGGCGACGGTGGAGCCCTCGCGGACGCCCGCGCCGAGGGCCGCGTGGTGGCCGGTGCCCATCACGTCGGAGAGCGTCAGGAGTGCGGACAGCAGGTGGTCGTCGGACGCGGCGTCGGACGGCAGCCGTACGAGGGTGCCGTCGGCGAACGGGACGCGCACGGCCTCGCCCTGGCCGCCGTCGTAGCCGACCGCGCCCCAGAAGCCGCCGTGCACGCAGGAGGTGGTCAGGCCCTCGCGGCAGTAGTCGCACACGCCGTCGGACCACATGAAGGGCGCCACGACGAGGTCGCCGCGCCGGACCCCGGCCACCTCGCCGCCGGTCTCCTCGACGATCCCGAGGAACTCGTGGCCGATGCGCTGCCCCGGCTCCCGCGCGGCCTCGCCCCGGTACGCCCACAGGTCGCTGCCGCAGATGCAGGCGCGCAGGACGCGCACCACGGCGTCCGTGGGCAGCACGACGACGGGCTCGGGGACGTCCTCGACCCGCATGTCGTAGGGGGCGTGGATGGTGGTGGCGCGCATGGGGTGTCCTTGCAGGTCAGTGCGGGGTGGGCCGGGTCTCGGCCCGCTCCTCACCGTACGCCGCCCTGTGCGCCGTCCGCTCTTCGAGGGCTCCCTGGGCCAGCAGGTACTGGGCCGCCACGTAGGTGAGCATGACCCAGAAGTCGGGGCGCGGCAGCTCCGGCCACTCGGCCACTCCCATGGCGATGAGCGTGTCGGACAGCAGGAACAGGGCGCCGCCGATGCCCGCCACCTTGCCGAGCCGCGAGGAGCCGAACGCCATGGCGGTGAGCAGCACGCTGTAGGCGGCGACCGGGATCCGCAGGTCTGCGGGCAGGTCGGGCCACAGCGCGGCGACGGTGTTGACGAGCACCACGCAGTAGACGACGCCGAGCATCGTGCCGGGCGGCCGTGGCTTCCCGTACCGCTTGAAGAGCAGCAGGTAGCAGATGTGTCCGGCGGCGAAGGAGCCCATGCCGGCGAGGAACGCCAGGTCGTGGTCGAACAGGAGCAGGACGTCGCCGCCCCAGCCGAACAGCAGCGCGACGGACAGCAGGCGGGGCCCGCCGCACGCGATCACGTAGGCGATCAGGACGAGCATCAGGAGCGGCTTGACGGCCACGTGGACGGCGTGGACGTCGGCCAGGAGCGCGACGAGGTCGGTCGCGCACAGGGCGAAGAAGGCGGTGCGCAGGGCGGCGGGCAGGTTCACGCGGCTCCCTCGGTGACCTGCTGCGGGGCGGCGGCGGGCGCGGCGGCCGGCTCGGGCTGCCAGCCGGGGCCGCGGAAGACCCGTCCGGCGCGCTCGCGCCAGCTGCCCGCGCTCTTGAGGTCGCGGGCGATGGCCGCGTACTCGTGGGTGGCGACGCGCAGCGGGTTGTGGGTGCTGATGTTCTTGGTGAGGCCGAAGACGGGGCGCTCGGTCTCGGCGACCCAGGAGCCGAAGAGGCGGTCCCAGACGATGAGGATGCCGCCGAAGTTGCGGTCCAGATAGCCGCCCTGCGAGGCGTGGTGGACGCGGTGGTGCGAGGGCGTGTTGAAGAGGAACTCGAAGGGGCGCCACATCTTGTCGATGCGCTCGGTGTGGATCCAGAACTGGTACACGAGGTTGACCGAGTAGCAGAAGGCCAGGGCGGCCGGGTGGACGCCGAGCGCGATCAGCGGCAGGTAGAAGGGCCAGCCGGTGAGGCTCGTCCAGGGCTGGCGCAGCGCCGTGGACAGGTTGAACTTGCGGCTGCTGTGGTGCACGACGTGGCAGGCCCACAGGATGCGGATGACGTGGTGGCCGCGGTGCTGCCAGTAGTAGAAGAAGTCCTGGCCGAGCAGGATCAGCGGGAGCGTCCACCACAGGATCGGCACGCGCAGCGGGGTCAGCTCGTAGACCGCCGTGTAGACGGCGACGATCGGGATCTTCCACAGGAAGTCGAAGACGAGGCTGCCGAGCCCCATGGTGATGCTGGTGGCCGCGTCCTTGGTCTCGTACCCGGCGGCGTCCTCGTCGGGATGGATCCGTACGGAGACGATCTCGACGACGGTGAGCAGCACGAAGGCGGGTATCGACCACAGGACGACGTCGGGGAGGCTGGAAGCGGACATGTGTGCACCGTAAGCGCGCGGACCGAGCCAGGACTAGAGGCAGTTACCGACAAGTATTACCTCCGGTAAAGGCTCAGACTCCGGTGGCTCCCAACAAAGAGCCGGCCGCGTAGGTGACCCCCATCGCGAGGGCTCCGCCCAGGACGTTGCGCCACACCGCGGGGGCCACGCGGGCGCCTCCGGTGCGGGCGCTGCCCCAGCCGGTGCAAGCGAGCGCGACGAGGACGGAGCCGACCGTGACGGGCAGCCGGAGCGCGGCGGGCGGCAGCACGATCGCGAGCAGCGGGAGCAGGGCGCCCACGGTGAAGGCGAGGAAGCTGGCCCAGGCGGCGTGCCAGGGGTTGGTCAGCTGGTCGGGGTCGATGCCGAGCTCCACGCGCGCGTGGGCGCTCAGGGCGTCCCGCGCGGTGAGCTGCGCGGCGGCCTGCCGGGCCACCTCGGCGCTGAGTCCGTGGCCCTGGAGCAGTCCGGTCAGCTCCTCCAGTTCCGCCTCCGGGTCCTCGGCGAGCTCGCGCCGCTCCTGGGCGATGGCGGCCTTCTCGGAGTCGCGCTGGGTGGAGACGGACACGTACTCGCCGGCGGCCATGGACATCGAGCCGGCGAGCAGTCCGGCGAGCCCGGCGGTGAGCAGGGTGCCGCGGTCGCCGGTGGCCCCGGCGACGCCGACGACGAGTCCCGCGGTGGAGACCACGCCGTCGTTGGCGCCGAGGACGGCGGCGCGCAGCCAGTTGAGGCGTGTGCCGAGCGCGCCGCCGTGGGCCTCGTCGTGCGTCGGATCGCTCCGGGTGGGTTCGGTCACGGCACGAGCATGACACTCTCCGGGTCACCAGACCCGGACCGAACCCCCTGTCGCGAAGACCGGGCTGGTCGCGTCGGCCGGCGGCTCCTTGAGGGGTTCGTCGATCTCGGCGACGGTGGGGCCGACACGGGCCGCGATCGGGTCCAGCAGGCCGAGGTCGAATCCGTAGACGCGGGCGGCGTTGCCGCCGGCCATCGCGGCGATCTCCTCGCGGGGCAGGCCCGCGTAGGAGATGCGCAGGCCTTCGCGCGTGTACGGGTACGTGCCCTCGTCGTGCGGGTAGTCGCTGCCCCACATGATCTTGTCGAGGCCGATGCGTTCCCGCAGCGGCACTTCGTGGGGGCGCATGAAGCTCGCGCCCACGTAGCAGTTCTCGCGCCACACGGTGGAGGGTCCCTTGCCCATGGAGTCGGCGAGGCCGGCGCCGAACTTGGACTCGGCGGTGGTGGCCCTGCCGGCGGCCGCCACGAGGCGCCCGTGGTAGTAGTCCAGCATGTCCAGGACCCCGGGGATCCAGCCGGAGCCCTGTTCGGTGAGGACGAGCGTCAGCTCGGGGTGGCGGCGGAAGGCGCCGCCGAACACGAGGTGCCACAGGGCGCGGTGCGAGAACCAGGTCGTCTCGACCATGAACACCGCGCGGGCGGCCGGTTCGTCGCCGAGCGGCGGGGACGCGGAGCCCGCGTGGTGGTTGACCGGGACGCCGAGCTCGGCGCAGGCCCGCCAGATCGGGTCGTACGCCGACGAGTACAGCTCGGGCAGGCCCGAGCCGGGCGGGGTGCCCGGCAGCAGGAGGCCGCCCTTGAGGCCCGCGTCCGCGGACCTGCGGATCTCCTTCACCGCCTCGTCGACGTCGTTGAGGAGGATCTGGAAGACGCCCGCGCGGCGGCCCGGGGCGGCGGCGCAGAAGTCGGCGAGCCACCGGTTGTGGGCGCGCAGTCCGGCCCAGCGCAGTTCGAACTCCTCGCGGGTGGGCGCGGGGGCCATGAGCGCGGCCGAGGGGAAGAAGGGCGGGATGGTGTTCGGGAAGACGACCTCGGCGACGATGCCGTCCGCTTCCAGCTCGGCGAGGCGCCGGTCGGAGTTCCAGTTGCGGTCGGCGGTGTCGGCGAGCAGGTCCTCGTACGGGTTGACGTAGGCCGCGGCCCAGGCGTCGAAGGCGTCGTGGTGGCGCTTCTCCAAGTAGGGCTTGTAGTCGAGGAGATCGGCGCCCGCGTGGCAGTCCGCCGAGATGACGGTGTAGCGGTCCGCCGCGGGAGGCACGGGGTTCGAGGTGCTCACGGGGTCACCCCCAGGGTCGGGAAGTCGTGGTCGGTCAGCCAGTGCCGGCCGACCTCGCGCGAGCGCGCCCAGGAGGCCTCGACGGCGCTCTGGTCGGCGTCCTGGCCCAGGTCGGCGGGGGTCGGTCCGATGCGGGCGGCGAGCGGGGCCAGTTTCTCGGTGTCGAAGCCGAAGACCTCGGCGGCGGCGAGGCCCAGCATGCGTCGGGTCTCGGCGACGGGGATGTCGTGGAAGGTCTTGCGCAGCCACGCGCGCGTGTCGGGCCAGGTGCCCTCGGGGTGCGGGAAGTCGCTGCCCCACAGGATGTTGTCCACGCCGATCTCGTAGCGCTGGGCGAGCTCGCGGCGCTTGGTGTTCGTGGCACAGACGAAGATCTGCCGGTCGAGGTACTCGTGCGGCGGGCGCTTGAGTTCGGCGAACGGGGAGAGCTTCTTGCCGCCGTGCGCGCCCAGGTAGAGACGGTCCATGAACCACAGGAGGTTCGGCAGCCACCAGCAGCCGGACTCGGCGACGCCGAACCTGAGGCCGGGGTGACGCTCGAAGACGCCGGACCAGAGCAGGAACCAGAGGGGGCGGGCCGGCCACCAGGTCACTTCGCTGACGTAGATACCGAGGTGGTCGCCGTACTCGTGGCGCGGGGCCGCGCCGGAGTGGGTCACGACGGGCATGCCGCACTCGGCGGCCGCCGCCCACACGGGGTCGTAACGGGCCGCGTGGTAGGGGTCCTTGTCGACCCACATGGAGGGGATCATCAGGGCGCCGAGTCCCGACTCCTTGGCGCGGTGCACCTCGGCGACGACCTTGTCGGGGTCCGCCGTGATCGGCAACAGGGCGACGCCGCAGTGCCGTTCGGGGTTCTGGGACACGAACTCGGCGAGCCAGCGGTTGTGCGCCTGCGCGCCGGCCATGCCGAGCTCGGGGTCCTGGTCGCCGGAGAGGCCGAGGCCGACCCCGAACGGCGCCGCCGTCTGGCTGTCCACGGCGTCCGCGTCGGGGAAGACGACCTCGGCGGCCACGCCGTCGCCGTCGAGCTCCTTGAGACGCTGCGCGGCGTCCCAGCCGCCGCGCAGCCCTTCCTCGTTGTCCTGGAACCACTTGGCGGCGAACGCGTCGTTGCGGATGCCGAGCCGGGTCGCCTCCTCGCGCCGGGCGTCGCGCTCGCCGAGGAAGTCGTCGAAGGCGCGGTGGAAGCGGCTGTCCAGATAGGGCCGGTACTCCTCGGTGGGCAGCCCGGCGTGGCAGTCGGAGGAGATGATCAGGTACGGGTCGTGATCGGTCATCGCGTGTCCCTCGGTGCTCAGTCGAGAATGAAGCTCTCCAGGTACGCCGGGTTCGCCCGGTCCAGCATCGACTGCGAGCGCGCCCGGATCTGCCGGTCGCTGTGCTCGCTCTCGGGGAGCAGCCAGAAGCGGTCCGCCGCGATGCCCTCCGCGACGAGGTCCGCCACGTCCTCCACGGGCGTGAAGGCGACCTCGTGACCGGCCTCCTTCATGGCGGCCTCCCACTGGTCGAGGCTGCGGTACGGCGTCCTGCGCGGGCGCTCCTTGGCGAACCGGTCGGGCCGGTTGCGGTGCGACTCCCACAGGCCGGTGCGCAGCATGTGGGGGCCGGGGAAGAGCACGGAGGCGCCCACGCGCGCGTGCTCCGCCTTCAGGTGCGCGTACAGCGACTCGGTGAGGGTGACGACGGCCGCCTTGGTGATCGCGTACACGGAGGCGGTGGGCAGCGGGGCGATGCCGCCGTCGCCGGACGAGGTGTTGACGACGTGGCCCGGCTCGCCGCCCGCGAGCATGCGCGGCACGAACGCCTGGACGCCGTGGAAGACGCCCCACACGTTGACGTCGAACGCCCACTTCCAGTCGTTGGGCTCGTGCTCCCACATGCGGCCCTCGGCGCCGGAACCGACGCCCGCGTTGTTGCACAGCACGTGGCAGGCGCCGAAGGTGGCGTACGTGTCCTCGGCGAGCGCCACGACCTGTTCGCGCTCCCCGACGTCGACCACGCGCGCGTGCACAGTGGCGCCCTCGTCGCGCAGTTCGGCGGCGGCCGCCTCCAGGGCGCCCTTCTCGACGTCGGCGAGCACCACCCTCAGGCCGTCGGCGGCGAACCTCCGCGCCATCGCCCGCCCGATGCCACTGGCCGCGCCCGTGACGACGGCGACCTGTCCTTCGCGCAGCTCCATGTCACACACTCCCCTCGGGCGGCCCGTCGAGGATCTGCTGCGGGTCGTCGTAGCGCTGGTGGATGTACGGCAGGAGGGCCTGGGCGCTGACCCGCTCGACGGCCTTCCCCTTCTGGTCGGTGGTCTTCTCGCCGATGGTGAGCTCGACGAGGGCGCGCACCGGCAGGTCGGCGACCGGGTCGTACATGGACTCGCGCAGGACGACGTCGCCGGTGACCGCCTCCAGCTTCCTGACCTTCTCGCCCCGCACACAGTGCACGAGGACCGGGTCGGCGTCGAAGCCCGAACCGTCCACCGCGGGCAGGAACTTGAAGTAGAAGTCGGTCTTCTGCGCGGGCTCGGGCAGCGGCAGGTCGCCGCTGACGGCGCCGCGCACCTCCACGAACGCGATGCCGTGCCGGGCGAGCGCGGCCCGTACGACGAGCCCGTCGCGCTCCACGGTGACCTCGCCGAGCTTCTTGGGTTCGCCGAAGACCTCGCGGCCGCCGATCAGGGCGCGCTCGTGGGTCATCGGCATGACCAGCGGATACCAGCCCTCCACTCCCCCGTGCTCGGCCGCGACCGCGACCGAGCCGGCGCCGAGCGGATAGCCGGGCAGGTCGACCTTGCTGATGTTGGCCCGGACCAGGGGCCGGGCGGTCGGCTTGAGCGGCGGCGGGAGCACCGCGGCGACCGCGTCGGGGTCGGACTCCCACACGGCGACCACGCCGGTGGACCAGATGTCGGGAAGCTTGCTGCTCGCGGTGCGCGCGGCGGCGATCTCCGCCTCGCTGCGCGCTCCGTACCGTACGCGTGCCATGTCGTACCGCCCTTCGTCGAAGACGTGATGGGGGTCGTTCGCGCGGCGCCTGTAACACAGTTACACCGACGCCGATGAAGGGTAAAGACACGTGCATGTACGGGAGTTGAAGGATCTTCGCCGAGAAGAGGGCCGGACATGGCACGCACCGCACTCACCCGCGAGGAGGTCCTGGACACGGCCGCGGGGCTGGTCAGACAACACGGCCCCGAGGCGCTGACCATGCGCAAGCTGGCGGCCGAGCTGGGCACGGCGGTCACCTCGATCTACTGGCACGTCGGCAACCGCGAGTCGCTGCTGGACGCGCTCGTGGAGCGCACGGTCGCCGACCTCGGCGCGATCCGGCCGCGCGGCGCGAGTCCGGCCGAGCGGGTCGTCTCGGTCGCCCGCGCGCTGCGCCGGCAGCTGCGTGCGCATCCGCACCTCGTGGCGATGGTCCACGAGCGGGGCCTGACCGAGCGGATGTTCCTGCCGGCGCAGCGCGCGCTGGTGCGCGAGGTGCACGCGGCCGGGCTGCGCGGGGCGCGCGCCGCGGGGGCGGTCCGCGCGGTGCAGTTCCAGGTTGTCGGATATGTCCTGGTCGAGCGGAATCGTGAACGGGCTCCCGTGCAGCGGCCCGGCGAGGAGGAGTTGTGGGACACGGCCGCCGCCGAGGGCGACGAGGCGCTCGCCCGCGCGCTCGCCGGGCCGGTGGACTGCGACGCCCTGTTCACCGCGTCCGTACGCGCGCTCGTGAAGTCGCTTCTGGAGCCCGGGGCTTGACTCGTCCGGGCGGAAAGGGACCCGGGCGGGCGCGGGAGTGTCGGTGCGGGCCCGTATCCTCATGGACCATGCTCGAAGACCGTACGACCGCAGCCTCCGACACTCCCTGGCCGGCCGCGTACCCCAAGGGATACGCGGTCGTCGACGTGGAGACCACCGGCCTGTCCAAGGACGACCGGATCATCTCGGCTGCCGTCTACCGTCTGGACGAGCGCGGCGAGGTCGAGGACCACTGGTACACGACGGTGAACCCGGAGCGGGATCCCGGCCCGGTGTGGATCCACGGTCTGACGACGGACGTCCTGGAGGGCTCGCCGCTGTTCCCGGAGATCGCCGAGGAGTTCGCCGCACGGCTCGACGGCCGCGTCCTGGTCGCGCACAACGCGGTGTTCGACTGGTCGATGATCGCCCGCGAGTACGCGCGGGCGAAGCGCACCGCACCCGTGCGCCAGCGGCTGTGCACGATCGCGCTCTCCAAGGAGCTGGCACTGCCGCTGCCCAACCACAAGCTGGAGTCGCTGGCCGCGCACTTCGGTGTCGTGCAGCAGCACGCGCACCACGCCCTCGACGACGCGCGCGTGCTCGCGGAGGCCTTCCGCCCCAGCCTGCGCAAGGCGGCGGCGGGGAACGTGCGGCTGCCGCTGCTGGAGTGCCGCCCCCTCACCGAGTGGGTCGACACGGCCGGGCGGACCCCGGTGCCGCGTCAGGCGCAGTCCGCGTACCGGGGCGGCGGGGGCACCTGGCGGCCCGCGCGCAAGCGTCCGGCGTGCCCGCACCCGAACCCGGGGCGCTACGAGCCGGGCAAGCCGCTCAAGCAGGGGATGCGGGTCGCGTTCTCCGGGGACACGTCCGTGGACCGGGAGCTCCTGGAGGACCGCGCGGTCGAGGCGGGCCTGCACGTGGCGACGAGCCTGTCCCGGCTCACCAGCCTCCTGGTGACCAACGACCCGGACTCGTACACCTCGAAGGCCGTGAAGGCGAAGCAGTTCGGTACGCCGGTCGTGGACGAGGCCGCGTTCGGACAGTTGTTGCAGGACGTCACCCCGGCGGACAAGCGCTGAGCGGACCGGGGGCGTCAGACGGGTGATTGCGGGGCGACTCGCCCCGCGCCCGCTCGCCCGCCGGCGCCCGGGGGACCCACCCTGTGGCGCATGGCACGTTGTGAGGTCTGCGGAAACGATTACGGGATGTCCTTCGAGGTGCACGCGCAGGGCGCGGTGCACGTCTTCGACTGCTTCTCCTGCGCCATCCACCGCATGGCGCCCATCTGCGAGCACTGCCGGTGCCGCATCATCGGCCAGGGAGTCGAGGTCGACGGGCACTGGTACTGCGGGGCGCACTGCTCCCGCGCCGAGGGGCGGGTGGGCATCGTCGACAAGGTCTGAGACCCGGGTCCGCGGCCGGCCCACCGGCTCCGGGCCCCGCTCCGCGCACGCCGGCCGTCCGCCCGCTCCGGGCGCCCGCCCGGGACGCGCCCCGCGTCGGCGCCCCCGCCGCCCTCCCCCACGCGCCGCGCCCCGCCCCGGGGCGCCCCCGCCGCATGCCGGGGTACCGTCGTCTGCGTGTACCGCTTCCTGTTGACCCGGCAGTGGGTGATCCTCACGCTGGTCGCCCTCGTCCTCATCCCCACGATGATCCGGCTGGGCATCTGGCAGATGCACCGCTACGACGAGCGCACCGCCCGGAACCAGCTGGTCACCGACGCGCTCGACGCGAAGCCCGTCCCCGCCGAGGAGCTGACCTCCCCGGGGCACACGGTCACCAGCAAGGAGCGGTACCACTCGGTCACCGCGCGCGGCAGCTTCGACACCGAGCACGAGGTCGTCGTCCGGCGCCGCGTCAACGCGGACGAGGAGGTCGGCTACCACGTCCTCACCCCGTTCGTCCTGAACGACGGCAAGGTCCTGCTGGTCAACCGGGGCTGGATCCCCGCGAACGGCCCGAGCCAGACCGCCTTCCCGAAGATCCCGGCCCCGCCGCGCGGCGAGCTGACCGTCACCGGCCGCCTCATGCCCGACGAGACGACCGAGGCCAGCGGCATCAAGGACCTCAAGGGTCTGCCCGACCGGCAGATCATGCTGATCGACAGCGAGCGCGAGGCCGCCCGTCTGAACGCGAAGGTGCTCGGCGGCTACGTCGTGCTGACCGCGCCCGACCCCGCGCGCAACACCCCCGAACTGATCGGGAAGCCCGGCCACGAGGACGCGGCGCTGAACTACGCGTACGCCTACCAGTGGTGGCTGTTCGCCGCCGCGGTTCCCGTGGGCTGGGTCGTCCTGCTCCGCCGCGAGCTGCGGGAGCGGCGCCGCCGCGAGGAGGAGTCCGCGCAGGCCGGGGCGGACGCCGGCGAGGTGCCCGCGGCCACGGTCTGACCCACCTCGGCGCGGCGCGGCCGGGCGGGGCAGGATAGAGGGCATGGATCTTGGACTGAAGGACCGTGTCTACGTAGTCACCGGCGCGACCCGGGGCCTCGGCAACGCCGCCGCCCGTGAACTGGTCGCCGACGGCGCCAAGGTGATCATCACCGGTCGCGACGAACAGCGGGTCGCCGAGGCCGCGGAGGCGCTCGGGCCCGACGCGCACGGGGTCGCCGTCGACAACGCCGATCCCCAGGTGGCGGAGCGGGTCATCGAGGCCGCGCGCGAGCGGTTCGGGCGGTTCGACGGGGTGCTCGTCAGCGTGGGCGGGCCGGCGCCCGGCTTCGCCGCCGACGCCACGGACGAGCAGTGGCAGTCGGCCTTCGAGTCCGTCTTCCTCGGCGCGGTGCGGCTGGCGCGGGCCGCGGCGGCGGAACTCGGCGAGGGCGGTGTCATCGGTTTCGTGCTCTCCGGCTCCGTGCACGAGCCGATCCCCGGACTGACCATCTCCAACGGGCTGCGGCCCGGGCTCGCCGGTTTCGCGAAGTCGCTGGCGGACGAGCTGGGGCCGCGCGGGATCCGGGTCGTCGGGCTGCTGCCGGCGCGGATCGACACGGATCGCGTGCGCGAGCTGGACGGGCTCTCGGCGGATCCCGAGGCGACTCGGCTCGCCAATGAGTCGCGGATTCCGCTGCGGCGGTACGGGACTCCGGAGGAGTTCGGGCGGGCCGCCGCGTTCTTCCTCTCGCCGGCCGCCTCTTATCTGACGGGTGTCATGCTCCCGGTCGACGGCGGCTTCCGACACGGGTTCTGAGCGCCGCGTCGCCGGGTGCGGCTCCGGTGGGGGCTGGTCGCGCAGTTCCCCGCGCCCCTGAAATGCAGACCCTTCGGGTCGCATTTCCCCGATCAAGGTGCGGGGCGCCTTCATCTGGGGAAGGC
>NZ_JBHYTK010000095.1:0-10968 GCF_042749255.1 Streptomyces sp. NPDC059524
CGAAGACCGCCAGCGTCCACGTCTCGAACATCCTGGCCAAGCTGGGCGTCGCCGGCCGCGGCGAGGCGGCCGCCCTGGCCCACCGGCTGCAGCTCTTCCCCGCGCGCCCCGTGGCCGCCCCGCCCCGAGCCGCGGGCTGACCGGCCCGGGACCGGCTGCCGTACGCTGGACGGGAGACTCGGCCGGTCCCTCTGGAGGCGCAGTGTTCAACCCGCTCGAGGACCTGTTCGCCCCCAGTCGCCGGCACACCGACGAGGAGCGCAAGCGCCTGGAGCTGACCCGGGTCGACCTGAACGACGGGGACCCGGGCCGCGGCCCGATAGACCTCTCCTCCGGCAAGGTCGTCGTCCGCCCGCCCCACCAGGAGGAGCCCGCGACGGCGGACGACCAGGCCGACCGGTCCGACGGACCCGACAGCGCGGACCCGGCCGACGACGACGCCGAGGTCAGCTGACTCTCAGCTCCAGAATCCGGTCGTCCTCCTTGCCCGGTGACCCCCGCCCGTCCGTGTTGCTCGTGGTCACCCACAGCTTGTCGCCGCCGGCGGCGACCACGGTGCGCAGCCGCCCGTACTCCTTCTGGAGGAAGGCCTGCGGCTCGTGCGCCGCCTTTGCTCCGTCCAGCGGGATGCGCCACAGCCGCTCGCCCCGCAGCCCCGCCATCCAGATCGACCCCTTCTGCCAGGCGATCCCGCTGGGGGAGGCGTCAGCTGTGTGCCACTCGGCGATCGGGTCCCGGTAGCCGGACTTGCCGGCCTTACCCTCGGCGTCCGGCCAGCCGTAGTTTCCCCCCGCCACGATGTGGTTCAGCTCGTCCCAGGTGTCCTGGCCGAACTCCGAGGCCCACATCCGCTTGTCCTTGTCCCAGGCGAGACCCTGTACATTGCGGTGCCCGTACGAATACACCGGCGAGTTCCCGAACGGGTTGCCCGGGGCCGGCTCGCCGTCCGGGGTCAGGCGCAGGGTCTTGCCGCCCGTGGACTTCTTGTCCTGCGCCAGCTCGGTCTTGTACGTCTCGCCCGTGCCCACGTAGAGCATGCCGTCCGGGCCGAAGGCGATCCGCCCGCCGTTGTGGTTCGTCCCCTTGGGGATGCCTCTGAACACCGTGTCCGGAGCGCCCAGTTGCTCACCGGCCGGCTTCTTCTCGTCGTAGATCATCCGCGCGATGCGGTTGTCCGACTCCGTCGTGAAGTACGCGTAGACCATGTGGTCCGAGGCGTAGGAAGGGGAGAGGGCGATGCCGAGCAGGCCGCCCTCGCCGGCCGGGGCCACCCCGGGCACCGAGCCGACCGTCGTCTTCTTCCCCGTCCCGGGGGCGACCCGGGTGAGCGTGCCCTTGTCGCGCGAGG
The DNA here is from genome assembly GCF_042749255.1 of Streptomyces sp. NPDC059524. Lineage (NCBI taxonomy): Bacteria > Bacillati > Actinomycetota > Actinomycetes > Kitasatosporales > Streptomycetaceae > Streptomyces > Streptomyces sp. NPDC059524. Next base: position 1,349 of record NZ_JBHYTK010000095.1, read on the forward strand.
AGACCAGCAGGTCGCCCTCGGGCAGCGGGGCCAGGCCCCAGGGCGTGTCGAGGCCGGTGGCCACCGTTCGCAGCACATTCACCGAGCCCTTCGCGGGCGGTACGTCACCCGTCGGCGCCGTGCTCTCGGCGTCGCTCGAGCGGCTCGGGGCCGACGTGCTGCCCCGGTCCTGCTTCGGCCCCCCGTCCCCGGACGAGCAGCCGGCCGTGAGCAGGAGCGCCGCGCAGGCGGCCCCGGCCAACGCGGGCCGCACAGCTTGACGTTGCACGATCACGATCAGGTCCCTTCGTCGCCACGGTTCTACCGTTCATACACCGCTCGCGCCGTCCAGGTTCCCGAACCCGGTTCCCGGACTCAGTCCCACGATCCCAGCGCGGCCGGCAGGCCGGCGATCTCCGCCAGATCCGCGTCCGTCAGCACCAGCCCGGCCGCCGCCGCGTTCTCCACCGCCCAGCGCTCGTGCTTGGCCCCCGGCACCGGCACCACGTTCGGACCCTGCGCGAGAACCCAGGCCAGCGCCACCTGCGCGGGCGTCACGTCCGCTCCGTGCCGGGCCGCGACCCGGCGCAGCCCCGCCACGACCGGCTGGTTCGCGGCCATCATCTCCGCGGTGAAGCGGGGGTGCCGGGCCCGCAGGTCGTCCGGCTCGAAGCCCTGCCCCGGCGTCAGCGTGCCGGACAGGAACCCGTTGCCCAACGGCATCGCCGCGAGGAACCCGACGCCCCGCGCCGCGCACCACGGCAGCAGCGTCTCCAGCGCCTCGGTGGACCACACCGACAGTTCGGCCATCACCGAGCTCACCGGGAACACCTGCTGGATCCGCTCCAGTTGGCGGATCGTTCCCGCATGCAGCCCGGCCCGTCCGCCGCGCCGCGCGGCCCTGGCCCCCACCGCGCACAGGCCGAGCGAACGCACCTTGCCCGCGCTCACCAGTTCCGCCATCGCGCCCCAGGTCTCCTCGACCGGCACCTCGGGATCCGCGCGATGCAGCTGGTACAGATCGATCACGTCCGTCTGCAGCCGCCGCAGCGACGCGTCGCACGCCCGCCTGACGTACCCCGGGCGCCCGTTGGCCACGATGTGCTGCTCACCCACGAGCAGCCCCACCTTCGTCGAGACGAAGGCGTCCGCCCGCCGTTCCTTCAACACCCGCCCGAGCAACAGCTCGTTGGTGAACGGCCCGTACATGTCGGCGGTGTCGAGAAGCGAACATCCCCGGTCCAGCGCGGCGTGCACGGTCCGCAGGGATTCCTCGCCGCGCTGCCGCGAGCCGGTGTACGCCCAGCTCATCGGCATACAGCCCAGTCCGACAGCACCCACCTCGAGCGCCGCCGCGCCGATCGCCTTGCGCTCCACCTGCCCGTGACCCTCCCTGTCTTCGGCCACCAACCTAACCTCTGCCTCCCGACGCGTCTGACATAGCCTCCTGACATGACTGGTGATGTATGGCTGCCGTTCCCCGCCGACGAGATCCCGGGTCTCCCCGAAGGCCTCGACTACCGCTACTGGAACGGTGAACCGGACTTTCCCGCCGACCCCGCGGACTGCGCCTTCTACGTCGTCCCGTACATGAAGCCGCCGGGCGTCGGCACCCGTCCGATGCCGCTGATGTCCTCGCTCCGGGCCGTGCAGACCCTGTCCGCCGGCGTCGACCACGTGCAGGCCGGGCTCCCGCACCTGCCGTCCGGCGTGCAGTTGTGCAACGCGCGCGGGGTGCACGACGCCAGCACGGCCGAGCTGGCGCTCACCCTGATCCTCGCCTCGCTGCGCGGGATCCCCGACTTCGTGCGCGGCCAGGACCGCGGCGAGTGGCGCGGCGGATTCCGGCCCGCCCTCGCGGACAAGAACGTCCTGATCGTGGGCTACGGAGCGATCGGCTCCGCCGTCGAGGACCGGCTCGTGCCCTTCGAGGTCGCGCGGGTGGCGCGCATCGCGCGCTCCGCCCGCACGACGGAGCGCGGCCCCGTGCACCCGCTCACCGACCTGCCCGCCCTGCTCCCCGAGGCCGACGTGGTCGTCGTGGTCACCCCGCTCACCGAGGACACCCGCGGTCTCGTGAACGCGGACTTCCTGTCCCGGATGAAGGACGGGGCCCTGCTCGTCAACGTCGGGCGCGGTCCCGTCGTGGACACCGAGGCGCTGCTCAAGGAGCTGGAGAGCGGCCGCATCACGGCGGCGCTCGACGTCACCGATCCCGAACCGCTGCCCCGGGAGCACCCGTTGTGGCAGGCTCCGGGAGTGCTCGTCTCGCCGCACGTGGGCGGACCCACGTCCGCCTTCCTGCCGCGCGCGAAGCGGCTGATGGCCGCGCAGCTCACGCGGTTCGCGGCGGGGGAGCCGCTCGAGAACGTCGTCTTCACCACCGGCTGACCCCGGCCGACCCGAGCGGCCCCGCCCGTCTCACCGGTCGACCGGAGCACCACCGGCCCCACGGACAACTCCCGTGCGGCCGCCCGCCGTCGGGCGCACACGCTCCGCGCCCGCCCGGCTCCGCCCCGTGCGCGCATCGTCGCTGGTCGTCACGGAGAGTAGAGAGACTATGTCCCTGAGTGACGAGTCTGGTGTATCGTCCCGACTGGGGCAGCGCCGTGCGACGTACGGCGCCGGGGACGAGTGACGGACTGCGAGGGGGGCGACGGGCGATGTACGGCCTATGGGCGAACGATCCGACGCGGCGGGGCCGCCGACGGCGACCCTCCAGCACACCCATGCACGGACGAAGTCCGGCCTGCCGCACGAAGCCTGCGTGCCGCGGCAGCCTGCGGACGGGCCGCCGGCGGCACCCGCACCCCGGTCCGGGTCAGAGGGACGCCGGCCCGGCCCGACGGACCGAGGCGGCCCGGTGACCGCCCACCCGTCGCCGCCGACCACGCTGGGCGCCGCACTGCACCCCGGCGCACCGCTCCCGGCCCGCGCCCCGGAGCGCGGCCGCGTCATGGGTGTCCAGTTGGCGCTCGCCCTCGTCTGCGCGGCCTTCGCCACGGGATCACTGCTGGGCTGGGGATCCGAGCGAGTGGCCCTGTTCATGGGCGACTTCGGCCTGAGCCTCGCCGCGGCCACCGCCGCCGTGTCGAACTTCCTCTACGCGCGCAGCCGCCACAGCCGCTTCAAGCCCGCCTGGCTCCTCTTCGCCTGCTCCTCCCTGATGGCCTCGCTGGGGAACGGGGTGTGGGGCTGGTACGAGTTCGTCCTGCGGATCGAGGTGCCCACCCCGAGCCTCGCCGATCTGTTCTTCCTCTGCTTCGCGCCGCCCGCGATCATCGGCCTGCTCGTCCTCGCCAAGCGGCCCGTGACCAAGGCCGGCTGGATCTGCCTCGCGCTCGACGCCTGGCTCATCGCCGGGTCCCTCGTCACGCTCTCCTGGAGCCTGGCCCTCGCGCACACCGCCGAGTCCGAGGGGCAGAGCGTCAGCCGCACCGCGCTCTCGCTCGCGTACCCGCTGCTCGACATCGTTCTCGTCAGCATGGTCCTCGCCCTGCACTTCCGCCGCTCGCCCGGCAACCGCACGGCGGTCAACACGGCGATCGGCGCCCTCGCCCTCACCGTGATGTGCGACGCCTTGTTCACCTCGCCGCTCCTGCACGCCAGTTACCGCTCCGGGGAGATCCTCGACGCCGGCTGGTTCGCCGGCTCGCTGCTGCTCGCGCACGCGCCCTGGGTGGGGCACAGGAAGAGCGACGGCGCTGGCCCGCGGGTGCCGCACCAGGGGCAGGGGCCCGCCCCCGCGCGGTACCAGCTCGGGCACACCCGCCCCATGTCCGGCTCGCTCGCCGCGCTCACCCCGTACCTGGCCGCCGCCGTCTGCACGCTGGGCATCCTCTACAACGTGCTGAGCGGCCACAGCGTCGACCGGATCGTGCTCTTCACGGCCTGCACCGTCGTCCTGGCCCTCGTCGTGCGCCAGGGCATCATGCTGCTCGACAACATCACGCTGACCCAGGAGCTGGCCCAGAAGGAGAACCACTTCCGCTCGCTCGTCCAGGGCTCCAGCGACGTCATCATGATTGCCGCTCCCAACGGGATCCTCCGTTACGTCAGCCCCGCGGCCGCCGGGGTCTACGGGCGGGAGGCCGACGACCTCGTCGGCTCCGAGCTCGCCTCGATCATCCATCCCGAGGACCTCGGGCGCGTGGTGCACGAGATCCGCCGCTTCCTCGCGGCCAGCGCCGTCGAGGAGCCCACCACCCGCATCGAGTGCCGCTTCCGCTCCGGCGCCGGGGCCTGGCTGAACGTGGAGTCGACGGTCAACCGCCACCACGGCGGCCTGATCCTCAACAGCAGGGACGTGACCGAGCGGGTCCGCCTCCAGGCGCAGCTGCAGCACAACGCGGAGCACGACCCGCTCACCGACCTGCCCAACCGGTCACTGTTCACCAAGCGGGTCGGCCTCGCCCTCACCGGGCGCCGGGCCAGCGACCGCGGCACCGCCGTGCTCTTCATCGACCTCGACGGCTTCAAGCAGGTCAACGACACCATCGGCCACCAGGCGGGCGACGAGCTGCTCGTCCAGGCCGCCCGCCGGCTCGCCGACTCCGTCCGTGCCTCGGACACCGCGGCCCGGCTCGGCGGCGACGAGTTCGCCGCGCTGATCGTCGGCGACGGCGGACGGGACCACTCCGCGCGGGAGCAGCACATCTACGAGCTGGCCGACCGGCTCAGGGTCACGCTGTCCCAGCCCTACGCGATCGACGGGCATCAGGACGTCCGGGTGGCCGCCTCCATCGGAGTGGCCTTCGCCGAGCCCGACATCACCGCGGGCGAGCTCCTGCGCAACGCGGACCTCGCGATGTACCGCGCCAAGGCCACCGGCAAGGGCCGCGTCGAGCTGTACGCCCCGCAGATGCAGGCCGACGTGGTCCGGAAGGCCGAGCTCGCGGGCCGGCTGCGCTCCGCACTCCACGAGGGCGAGTTCGCGCTGCTGCACCAGCCCGTGGTGTCGCTCGAGGACGGCCGGATCACCGCCGTCGCCGCACAGGCCCGCTGGCGCTCCTCGCAGGGCATCCTCTTCACCCCCGCCGAGTTCCTCCGGGTCGCCGAGGACGGCGAGAAGACGGCGGAGCTGGGCCGCTGGATGCTGGAGGAGGCGGTCGCCCAGGCCGCCGAGCGCGGCCGCAGCGGCCATGCCGCCCCGGTCGTCGTCCGGATCGGCGCCCGCCGCCTCCTGGACCGGTCGATGCCGCTCGGCTCCGTGGAGGCCCTCCTGACCCGGCACGGGCTGCCCTCCGGGGCGCTCGTCATCGAGCTGGCCGACAGCGACCCCAGAGTGCCCCTGGACGAGCTGGAGCGGCGTCTGACGGGCCTGCGCCGGCTCGGGGTCCGGATCGCCCTCGACGGCTTCGGCAGCGGCTACGCGGCCATCACGGCGCTGCGCAGACTCCCCGTCGACATGCTCAAGCTCGACCGCTCGCTCGTGGAGGGCGTCGTCGAGTCCGCGCGGCTGCACAAGATCACCAGCGGGCTGCTGCGGATCGCCGGGGACCTCGGCCTGGCCTCCGTGGCGGACGGGGTCGACCTGCCCGAGCAGGTCGTCGCGCTGCGGGCGATGGGCTGCACCCACGGGCAGGGCATGGCGTTCTCGGGGCCGCTCGACGAGTACCGGCTGCGCCGCGCGCTGGCCTCGGGGGAGTACCCGGTCCCGGCCGGTCCCGCCGAGCCCGTGTTCGCGGGCGTACCGGCGTCCCGTTCACATAATGAGACCCCCGTCCCACCTACTTGACACATATGGCGCGCCGGGGGGAAGGTCAATGCCATGCGCACCCGAATTCTCGTACTTGGAAAGCGCGTCGGCTGAAGCTGGGACCCACCGGTCCGAACACCGGAATCCCCAGCGACCGTATCCGGCGCGCTCCCCTCGCTTGCCTCACGGCACGAGGGGTTTTTTGTTGCACCAGTGCCGATTCGGAACCGTCGCACCCCGCACCGCACTGTGTAAGAAACCCGCACAACCCTCGCAAAAACCCTCAGCATCGAGAAGAGAAGCCGATGACCGAGCAGGCCACCGGGGCCCACCATCCGCAGCCGCGGCCCCGTTCCGGAGGACAGCAGTCCGCCCCCGTCGAGCACGTCACGGGTGCGAAGTCCCTCATTCGCTCGCTTGAGGAGGTCGGGGCCGACACCGTATTCGGCATTCCCGGCGGTGCGATCCTTCCCGCGTACGACCCGATGATGGACTCCACGCGGGTCCGCCACATCCTCGTGCGGCACGAGCAGGGTGCGGGCCACGCGGCCGTCGGCTACGCGCAGGCCACCGGCAAGGTCGGTGTGTGCATGGCGACTTCGGGTCCCGGCGCCACCAACCTGGTCACCCCGATCGCCGACGCGCACCTCGACTCGGTGCCGATCGTCGCGATCACCGGCCAGGTCGCCTCCAAGGCGATCGGTACGGACGCCTTCCAGGAGGCGGACATCGTCGGCATCACCATGCCGATCACCAAGCACAACTTCCTGGTCACCAAGGCCGAGGACATCCCCAAGACGATCGCCGAGGCGTTCCACATCGCCTCGACCGGCCGTCCGGGCCCCGTCCTCGTCGACATCGCGAAGGACGCGCTGCAGGCGCAGACGACCTTCACGTGGCCGCCGCAGACCGACCTGCCCGGCTACCGCCCGGTGACCAAGCCGCACGCCAAGCAGATCCGCGAGGCCGCGAAGCTGATCACGGGTGCGAAGCGGCCCGTCCTCTACGTGGGCGGCGGTGTCCTCAAGGCCAACGCCACCCAGGAGCTCAAGGTCCTCGCCGAGCTCACCGAAGCGCCCGTCACCACCACCCTGATGGCGCTCGGCGCGTTCCCCGACAGCCACCCGCTGCACGTGGGAATGCCGGGCATGCACGGTGCGGTCACCGCCGTCACCGCGCTGCAGAAGGCCGACCTGATCGTCGCCCTCGGAGCCCGCTTCGACGACCGCGTCACCGGCAAGCTGGACAGCTTCGCCCCCTTCGCCAAGATCGTCCACGCCGACATCGACCCCGCGGAGATCGGCAAGAACCGCGAGGCCGACGTGCCGATCGTCGGTGACGCCCGCGAGGTCATCGCCGACCTGATCCAGGCGGTCCAGAAGGAGCACGCGGACGGCCACAAGGGCGACTACAGCGCCTGGTGGAAGGACCTGTCGCGCTGGCGCGACACCTACCCCCTCGGCTACGACCAGCCGGCGGACGGCTCGCTGTCCCCGCAGCAGGTCATCGAGCGGATCGGCCAGCTCGCCCCGGCCGACACGATCTTCGCCGCGGGCGTCGGCCAGCACCAGATGTGGGCCGCGCACTTCATCAAGTACGAGCGCCCGGCCACCTGGCTGAACTCGGGCGGCGCCGGGACCATGGGCTACGCGGTCCCCGCCGCGATGGGCGCCAAGGCCGGCGCGCCGGACAAGCCGGTCTGGGCGATCGACGGCGACGGCTGCTTCCAGATGACCAATCAGGAGCTCACCACCTGCGCCCTGAACAACATCCCGATCAAGGTCGCCGTCATCAACAACGGCGCGCTCGGGATGGTCCGCCAGTGGCAGACCCTGTTCTACAACCAGCGCTACTCGAACACCGTGCTCCACGCGGGCCCGGACGGCGACACCCCGCCCAACAAGGGCACGCGCGTCCCGGACTTCGTGAAGCTGTCCGAGGCCATGGGCTGCTACTCGATCCGCTGCGAGCGCCCCGAGGACCTCGACAAGGTCATCGAGGAGGCGAACTCGATCAACGACCGCCCCGTCGTGATCGACTTCATCGTCCACGAGGACGCCATGGTGTGGCCGATGGTCGCCGCCGGCACCTCGAACGACGAGATCATGGCCGCCCGGGACGTCCGCCCGGACTTCGGCGACAACGAAGACGACTGAGCGAGAGAGACTCTAAGAGGCCATCGAAATGTCCAAGCACACGCTCTCCGTCCTGGTCGAGAACAAGCCCGGTGTCCTGGCCCGGATCACGGCCCTCTTCTCGCGCCGCGGCTTCAACATCGACTCGCTCGCCGTCGGCATCACCGAGCACCCCGACATCTCCCGCATCACCATCGTGGTGAACGTCGAGGACCTCCCGCTCGAGCAGGTCACCAAGCAGCTCAACAAGCTGGTCAACGTCCTGAAGATCGTCGAGCTGGAGCCGGGCGCCGCCGTCGCGCGCGAGCTCGTCCTCGCCAAGGTCCGCGCCGACAACGAGACCCGCTCGCAGATCGTCGAGATCGTCCAGCTGTTCCGCGCCAAGACGGTCGACGTCTCGCCCGAGGCCGTCACCATCGAGGCCACCGGATCGAGTGACAAGCTGGAGGCCATGCTCAAGATGCTGGAGCCCTTCGGCATCAAGGAGCTCGTCCAGTCCGGCACCATCGCCATCGGCCGCGGTTCGCGCTCCATCACCGACCGCAGCCTGCGCGCGCTCGACCGGAGCGCCTGAGGCACCCCGCCGGCCGCGCGCACCCGTCGCGCGCGGCCCGGCTGCTCGCATCGCGAGACCTGACAACTTCCCGTCCTTCTCCCGCCGTACGGTGGGACGCAACACCAGCACACCAAGGAGAACCCCAGTGGCCGAGCTGTTCTACGACGACGACGCCGACCTGTCCATCATCCAGAACCGCAAGGTCGCGGTGATCGGCTACGGCTCCCAGGGCCACGCCCACGCGCTGTCCCTGCGCGACTCGGGCGTCGACGTCCGCGTCGGTCTGCACGAGGGCTCCAAGTCCAAGGCCAAGGCCGAGGAGCAGGGCCTGCGCGTGGTGACGCCGTCCGAGGCCGCCGCCGAGGCCGACGTCATCATGATCCTGGTCCCGGACCCGATCCAGGCCCAGGTCTACGAGGAGTCCATCAAGGACAACCTGAAGGACGGCGACGCGCTGTTCTTCGGCCACGGCCTGAACATCCGCTACGGCTTCATCAAGCCCCCGGCCGGTGTGGACGTCGCCATGGTCGCCCCCAAGGGCCCGGGTCACCTGGTGCGCCGCCAGTACGAGGAGGGTCGCGGCGTCCCCTGCATCGCGGCCGTCGAGCAGGACGCCACGGGCAAGGGCTTCGAGCTCGCCCTCTCCTACGCGAAGGGCATCGGCGGCACCCGCGCCGGCGTCATCAAGACGACCTTCACCGAGGAGACCGAGACCGACCTGTTCGGTGAGCAGGCCGTCCTGTGCGGTGGTACCGCCGCGCTGGTCAAGGCGGGCTTCGAGACGCTGACCGAGGCCGGCTACCAGCCGGAGATCGCGTACTTCGAGTGCCTCCACGAGCTGAAGCTCATCGTCGACCTGATGTACGAGGGCGGCCTGGAGAAGATGCGCTGGTCGGTCTCCGAGACCGCCGAGTGGGGCGACTACATCACCGGCCCGCGCATCATCACGGACGCCACCAAGGCCGAGATGAAGAAGGTCCTCGCCGAGATCCAGGACGGCACCTTCGCCAAGGAGTGGATGGCCGAGTACCACGGCGGCCTGAAGAAGTACAACGAGTACAAGACCCAGGACGAGAAGCACCTCCTGGAGACCACCGGCAAGGAGCTGCGCAAGCTCATGAGCTGGGTGAACGACGAAGAGGCGTAAGCCTTCGTGGAACGGGGGCGCGGCACACGCCGCGGCCCCCGTGGCCCACGGACCTCCACACGGGTTTACAAACCCTCCCCCCCCCGCCCGGTGATGCATACAGGG